>NZ_WAKW01000064.1 GCF_015523155.1 Methanothermococcus sp. | reverse complement strand
ATGTAATTCCTATCTTAGACACACTCCCATAGATATTAATGCATAAAATAGCCATATAGAAAATAAAATATTAAAATATATTAAAATTATAATAAAATATTGAATATTAAAAGCTGTAAATAATTTATTTTAAGAACTAAAAAAATAATAAAAATATATATTCCTAAAAATCTAAATTAAGTATATATATCTGAAAAATAAATTAAAAATAGATAAAAAATTAAAAGCTACTTTTATCCTCTGGCTTCCTTGGCTTTAGGTCTTAATTTCGAATATCCACATTTTCTACATTTTGTAGCTTTCCATGGATTTCTAGCATTGCATCTCATGCATATTTTTTTCTTGAATATTCTATTTATTGCTTCTTCAAATGCCATATTTTCACCTTTATTTACTTTAATAATATAAATATATGCTATATAAAATTTTATTGTGGAATAATTTAAAACTTTTATTTTTTTAATTTTTGTAAGAGCTCGTTTTGAATTTGGATAATTTCCTTAGAGCTCTTACCACGGTAGCTTTCAAGTATTTTTTTATTAACATCTATAAAAGTTTTTGCCCATTTAAAACCATTTAATAAAGAGAGGGCATCCTTTTTATAGTTTGCGATATAAAGTGTTGCAACAAATGCTTCAAGAGTTGAAAGTTTGCAGGGTTTTCCATAATTTACAGGATTAGCTGCCACTAAAAAAGGGAGGCTACGCTGATTTTTAGAATTTATTCTAAATACCTTTTCAGCCTGTTTCCAAGAACAATCCAAAGCAATTATACCATATTTTTCAATAATTGGTCTATCCTCAACAGAAACCGTAGTTTCTGCAAAGGGATTTAACAAAAGACTGTTTCTTGGTATTTTACAGTGGTTTTTTATAATCTTTGCCATCCCCAATCTTCCCATTTTCAGTGCAGTGCATTTTTTTGGGTCACACTGGTTTGTGTGATATATATATAACTTCATAATTATTAATCACCGTTATGGTATATAATAGTATATTAGTGTGGTTAAAATATATATATCTATACTAACTAATATTATAAAAAAAACTATTTAGCGTTGTATAATCTTATTACGAGGTTATCCTTATATGAAAGACTTAGAGACTAAGTGTAATATATCCACACCATTAATTACAATTATTAAGAATTTATTAATTATTATCTAAAAATCTAAAAAAAGAAAAAAATTATTTTTGTTGTTTATTTTGATGGTATATAGGAGTCCATTTTAATTTTCTTGCAACTCTTTTGAGTTTAAAATTCTTTTCACATTTTGATGAGCAGAAAAACATAACGGAACCGTCTTTTTTCACATATTTTTTTCCAGTTCCTGGTTCAATTTTTCCGCCACAAAAACTACATGTTTTCCATTCCATGTTATTCACCTTATCTTCTTCTACCTAGTGGCTTTGCTTCTCTTTCTGTTTCTCTGAGCATTATAATATCCCCAACCTTAACAGGACCTTTAACATTTCTTGTTAAAATTCTTCCGGTGTCTTTTCCACCGAGAATTTTACATCTCACCTGAAATATCTCTCCTGTTACTCCGGTTCTTCCGCTTACTTGGAGAACTTCTGCGGCTGTTGCCTCTTTATAGACCATGTCATCAGACATTTAATCACCTATCTATATAATTTTATGTTTAAATTATGCTTTTAAAGCGTTTATTTTTTCTACTAATTCATTTAATGCGTTTGAATCTCCCTCAGCTACAACTGCAACTGCGGATGTTGGAACTTCTAAACCAATAGCTTTTCCTAAATCTTCTTTTGTAGCTACGTATGTATAAGGAATACCTTTTTCTTCGCAAATTACAGGTATGTGAGCAACGATTTCTTCTGGCTGAACATCTTTTGCTAAAACTACTAATTTAGCGTTTCCTCTTTCTACTGCTTTTGTTACTTCGTTTGCTCCTTTTTTAACTTTTTCTGATTTTGAAATTACTTCTACTGTTTTTTCTTCTATTTCTTGTGGAACATCAAATTTTACATAGATAGCCATAATATAACCTCCTTCATTTTTAAAAATCGTTTTTTATCCGGATTATGCCCACTCATATCATCATGGTATTAAAAAGAGTGGCTAGTGTTATATCGTTTAAAGTAATATATATAAGTTGTGGTTTTATGTTTAAGATTTAACTATATATTTAAATATTTAATCTAATTTTTTAATATAATTAAGTTTCGTATTGGTAGAAACAGAAATTTATATATATTACTACACTTACAGTTAAATTGTATTTCATTAATAATCAATATATTATGCAATTAAATATGATTAACAAAATTTGAAAATTAGCTAAAACATAGGTATATAAAATATATTTTTGGTGAGCTTATGGAAACTCTTCTAAAAAAATTGGAAAATCACGAAATAAAAGAACAAATTAAAAAAGTCGCTGATTTTCATGGCTGTTTAAGTCCTGGGGTATTGATAGGTATTTACATGTTTAACATGGCAAGGAGACTTTTGAACATTCGCGATGGCGAACGAATGTATGCAACATGTGAAACTTACAACTGCCTCCCTGATGCATTTCAGGTTCTTGGAGGATGCACAATAGGAAACAAAAGATTAAAAGTGATTGATACTGGAAAAATGGCAGTTTCAGTAAATACGATTGGAAAAGAAGGGGAAAATGTAAAAGGCGTTAGAATTATTCTTGACAATAAAAAAACCATTAATTATCCTTCCCTTCACGATTGGTATATGAATACAAAAAAGATTCCCCACGATGAGGTGGTATTGGATATTATTGATGCCGGAGAATCAGTATATTCTTATGAATTTGTAGACGTTGTAGTGCCACCTAAACTCAAAAAACGAATAGAATTATGCGATATTTGCCAAGAACCATTTGTTTCATACAATGGAGAGAAGGTATGCCTATCTTGTTCGAATAAATAATAATTATTGGTGATATAATGAATACAATCACACTTGTTTCAAAAAATAATATTGACATGCCTATTGAGGCTGATGTAATTTCCCCCGATGTTTTCGCAAATAAAAGCATTGATGAAATAAAATCATTACTTGCTTGGCAAGGAAATACAAGAGTTCCGTTGTCAGAATTTTTTGATATAACAGGAGCTCCTTCAAAGGAGCCTACTACTATTGTAATTAATGGAGATGTGAGTAAAGTAAAATATATTGGTTCAAAGATGAGTTCTGGAAAAATAATAATAAACGGCAATGTGGGCATGCAATTGGGGCATGAAATGGAAGGTGGGGAAATTACAGTAAATGGAGATGCTGGTAATTTTGTAGGAAATGAAATGAAAGGAGGCAAAATCCACATAAAAGGAAATGCGGGAGACTATATTGGCTGTGCATACCGAGGAGATTGGAAAGGAATGAGAGGAGGCACAATAATCATTGAAGGAAATGCTGGAAACAACATTGGAGGAGGAGCTCTTAAAGGGGAAATAATTATAAAAGGAAATGTAGGTAGTTTTTGTGGTATCAACCTAAGGGGTGGAAAAATCATCGTTGGTGGCGGTGCTGAAAGAAATGTTGGTGCTGAAATGGTTAAAGGAGATATTATAATTTGTGGAACTATTGATAAATTCCACCCTGGTTTTGAATTAGTTGAAGAAGTGGATGGAAAGGAGCTTGGTTTGGATGGAACATTTCTTAAATTCATGGGAGACAACGCCATGAAAAAACCAAAAGGAGTTTTATATGCTTCAAAAGAACACAACAAGTATCTTATAGAACTAAAATCAAAAACTGGTAAATACAACTACATAATCGGAAAAAACAAAATTAAAGCAACATTTAATTCAGGAAGCACCATCGTGCAAGGTGCAATTATCAAAGAAGGGGACAAATTCACAAAAGAATATGTTGAAGAATGTGCAGTTTGTCATATACATCCCGATGATTACAATATATTGGGGCAACCTAAAAAGGTTAGAATTTCAAGAAAGGGATATGGCGTAGTTGTGAGAGCTTTTCCAAATGATAATCTCCAAAAAGGTAATATCTTTGTACCAAGGGGAATTTGGGCTAATGTTATAGTAGATCCATACACTGAAACCACAGGTTCTCCAAGATACAAAGGATTTGAAGTAATTGTCGAGCCTGTTTCTGATAATGAAAAAATATTGAGTGCAGAAGAAATAATAGAAGAATATCATAGGGTGAAATAATGAAAAAAGTATATAAAAATATTATATGTCCTGTCTGTGGTGGGGCCTGTGATGACATTGAAGTGGAAATTGACTCTGAAAGAGAAGAAATAGTTGTTAAAAACACCTGTAAAATGGGTGCGGCAAAATTTAAAGAGGTATATAGTCATCATAGAATCAGAACCCCACAAATAAAAAAAGATGGAAAATTTGAAAATGCAAGCTGGGATGAAGCTTTGAATAAGGCAGCTGAAATACTGGCAAATGCAAAAAGACCTCTATTTTTTATGGGAAGTGAAACATCGACAGAAGCCATGAGGGTTGGATTATCTATGGCTGAGTATCTAAGAGGAGTTGCTGACTCAAATTCAACCATATGACATGGACCTACTGTCATGGGAATACAGGAAGCTGGACATCCAGGATGTACAGCAGGAGAGGTAAAAAATAGAGCAGACCTAGTAGTGTATTGGGGAACCAATCCAATGGACTCAATGCCTAGGCATATGTCTAGATATGCAGTATATACACGGGGATTTTTTAGAGAAAGAGGTAAAAAAGATAGATTCATAATAACGATAGACCCAAGAAAAACAGCCACAGCAAAGGCATCTGACCTATATATTCCTATAAAACCTAACTCCGATTATGAGGCATTTGCGGCATTATTAACAATAATTAAAGGAAAAGAGCCACATCCCTCTGTGGAAAAAACCACAGGTATATCTATTGAAACCCTTAAAGAATTAGCACATAAAATGACTACCTGTCAGTTTGGGTCTATATATGCGGGGTTAGGATTGGCTTCATCAGGGGGAAAGCATAGAAATATTGAAATGATTATGAAGGTAGTAGCTGAGATTAATAAACATACGAAATTCACCATAGGGGCAATTAGAGGACACTGTAATGTGGCAGGGTTTAACCAAATAGCCTCATGGATATATGGTTATCCCTTTGGTATAGATTTCATGAGGGGTTATCCAAGGTATAATCCAGGAGAGACTACAACAGTTGATTTATTACTAAACAAAGAAGTGGATGCCGTATTTGTAATATGTGCTGATTTAGGAGCTCACCTACCAAGAGAGTGTGTGGAGTATATGAAAAATGATATTCCTGTGGTTTGTGTCGATATAGCACCATGTCCTACAACGTCATTAGCTGATGTGGTATTGCCCGGTGTAATTGATGCCATGGAGTGCGATGGGACATTTTACAGATTTGACAATGTTCCTATCAACTACAAGCCATTTACAAAATCTCCATTCCCATTTACAAAAAGCAACGAAGACACATTAAAACAGCTGTTTGAAAAAATAAAAGAAAAGGTAAATAATAATCCTGAAAGAACAGCGGATGATGTGAGAATAGAAGTTTAAATTATAATTTAATTATTTTTTATTTTTTAATCAAAAACCCACACATCAACAATATCATCTTTATTCTTCAAAGTTTCATCTTCTTTTATCTCAATTAATCCATCGGCATAGGCAATTGATGTAATTAGATTAGAACCTTTAAATGTTGGATATGCCACCCCATTTTTTAATTTAACTGGACGGTAGTAAGTCATTCCATACTCAGAGGGGATGTCCTCCGATAGGTGAGCTTTAACAACCTCCTTTGAAAATGGAACATGTGCCAGTTTTTTTAAGAACGGTAGTAAAAATACATAACTACAAGTTAAACAAGACGTCACATTTCCGGGCATGCAGAAAATCGGTTTTTCATTTATCTCGCCAAAAAGCATGGGCATTCCAGGTCTCATTTTGACTTTGTGAAATATTATTTTTCCCATGTCTGATACTACTCTTGGAAGATAGTCCTTTTTTCCAGCAGATACTCCACCAGAGGTAATAATAACATCGCAGTGTTCCAATGCCTTATTTATCTTACTTTTTAAATCATCAATATCGTCCTTTGCACTTCCAATAAATATCGGTTGGCAGTTCGATTTTTTTACAATGGAAAAAATTGTTTTTGAATTCACATCTTTTATTGAATGTAATTCATTTCCAGTGGATATGATGCCAACTTTTGGTGTTTCATAAACTTTTATTTTCTCAATGCCCAACGATGCAATGATTCCTATATTTCTTTCGTTTATTATATCTCCTTTTCTTAAAACTTCATTATTCTTTTTTATGTCATCCCCTATCTTTATTATATTGGTTTCCTCAATGTCCTCAACTAAACGAATTTCATTACCTAATTTTTCAACATATTCAATAGGTATTACATAATTTGCCCCATCAGGAACTTTTGCACCAGTAGCAACATGGACACATTCATCATTTTTGATTTTTAAATTTCTCATATCGCCCGCGAGGACTTCGTCTATTAGTGTATAGTATTTTAAATTTAAATCTACAACTGCATAACCATCTTTATCAGATTTATTAAAAAATGGAATATCGGTTGTTGAAATAATATCTTTTGCTAAAACTTTACCGTATGAATCATATATATCTATATAATTTGTTTTATTAAATGAGTATTTATTCAATATATTTTTTGCATCACATACGCCAATCATTATATCACTACCTTATTTAAAAATCTTAATTTTTTTTATTTTTTATTTTTATTCTTTTTAAAAGTAGTAAGTTATTATACTTAATATTTACCAAATTTAGTAATATATGTTGATTAAATACCGTTATATTATTTATAAATTTCCAAATAAACTACCTAAACCACCACAAACTACCATAATACAAAATTAAAATAAGGGTAATTATTATATCCATTAAAAAAAGGAACCTATCCAAACCATACTATATTTATATATAAAATGACAAATTATATTTGTAAAATTTATATTATTTGGTAATTATTTATTAAATTTATAATAGCCATTATTAATTTTATATTAATTAGAGACAGGTAGGAAATTAAATTCTGGAGGGTTTATTATGATGGAATTAGGAACAACAAAATATATTATTTATGCAGAACTCATGGCAAATGGATATGTTGAAAAGCACGATATTATTGGAGCAATATTTGGACAAACGGAAGGTCTCCTAAGTAGTGACCTTGATTTAAGAGACCTTCAAAAAAGTGGGAGAATTGGGAGAATAGATGTGGAATTAGATAATACAAATGGGAAATCATATGCAAAAATAATACTACCGTCCAGTTTGGATAAAGTTGAAACTGCCATACTTGCGGCAACATTGGAAACAATCGATAGGGTGGGACCTTGTTTAGCTACTGTTAGAGTGGTGAATGTCGAGGATATTCGTATTAAAAAGAGACAATATATTACAAATAGGGCAAAGGAGCTCCTAAAAACTCTTATAGATAATATGGTTGATACCTATGAAATTACAGAAGAGATAAAGGAGTATATCAGAACTGAAGAAATAATTGAGTATGGAGAGGAGAAACTTCCAGCTGGACCAAATATAGACAATTCAGATGCTATAATCGTAGTAGAAGGTAGGGCTGATGTTATCAATCTTTTAAGATGTGGTATAAAAAATGTTATAGCAGTTGAAGGAACATCGATTCCAAAATCCATAATGGAACTTTCAAGGGAAAAAACCACGACGATATTTACTGATGGAGATAGGGGAGGAGAACTCATATTAAAAGAGGCTATTCAAACATGTGATATAGATTATATTGCAAGGGCTCCCCATGGAAAGGAAGTGGAGGAATTATCTAAAAAAGAAGTTGTAAAATATTTAAGGTCAAAAATTCCAATTGAACAGTATATTCAATTAAATGCCAACAAAAGTCATGTCATGAACAATTACAGTAGCGGTGTAATAAATAATGGAGTAATAACTAATACACAGTCAATAAATGATTTGGCAAGTGGCATATGCAATGAGGAAAAAGTGGAGGGGATGTCGGGAGCTTTAAATAATAACGATGTTGATAATAATGAGAATATCAACAACAATATGTCCCAAGCTTTAAATAAATCAGAGGTATCTGAGCTAAAAAACAAAGAAGAGATAAAAGAAACCCATGATAATGACAAAAAAGATGGTAATTCAAATCAGATGTCATATGAAATATTCAAAACTGATGACTATGCTGCACAGTTAAATTATATTAAATCATCAATGGAAGAGATTTTAGGAACCAATAAAGTAAAAATAATAGGGGATGGATTTGAAGAGATTAAATCCATTGAAGAATTAAATGAATATGTAGATAAATTAAATATTGACTTTTTTATATCTGATGTTCCCATTACTCAAAAAATAGTTGATTTGTTTTATAAAACTACTTCCGTAATGATTGGGAGGGAGATAAATATTGCAAAAAAACCTGCAAATTTAAGGATTTTTTCATACGATAGTTTTAATCAAACATAGTTATTACATATTTTATATTTACAACTAATTTTAATTTATTTCAGTATGTAATTTAATAGTTTAATAATATTATACACATAAATACCACATACCTTATTTTAGGTGATTGCATGCATAAGGATGAGCTCATCCAATTACATCAACTTTTAGTATATATGAGAAAGAATTTAACAAAAAAATTTGGTAATTCAATTGATGAATATTTTGTAAATTACGATGATTTGAAGATATACCCCCATCATATACATAGAACAAAATCTGAACATACATACGCTATATTTTTGTTATCGAGCGGTATTGCAAAAATACTATCGGAATATGGCAATGTGCCGAGAAGTGTATCAAGTAGATTAAAAGATACCGGTGAAAAGATAGAAAAAGAAATTGCTAGAAAGAAAAGATAAAAGATAAAGAAATAAAATAGATGGTGAATATTATGATAAGAGAATTGGTTGATTCAATAGATAAAATTGAAATAGAGTCAGCAAATAAAAAATATGGGATAACAAAGATTTTGAAGAAATATGATGGAAAGCCCGTTTATATAAAAGATGTGAATGGATATGAAGTTATAGGAAACCTGTGTAATAGGGAAATAATAGCAAAAAGCTTAGGAATAGAGGTAAAGGATTTGATGAACCACATGTTAAATGCCATGGATAATGAGAAAAATGGGGAGTTAATAGTAGATAACAGCTTAAAGGAACAGTATGTATATGATGATTTGGACAAAATAAATGAATACCCTATACCAACCTACTATGAAAAAGACGCAGGACCTTACCTTACATCAGGAGTTGTAATAGTTAAGGATAAAGATTATGGGATAAACGCATCTATCCATAGAATTTTAATTAAGGATAATCATTTAGTAATTAGAATGGTGGAGCAGAGACATCTACATTATATTTACAACAAAAACATTAAAGATGGGGATGTGGATGTGGCAATAGTTATCGGAGCTCACCCAGCTGTGCTTTTGGCAGCATCTACATCAGGGGACATAACATTTAATGAATTGAAATATGCCTCTGCATTAATGAATGAGCCGCTAAAACTGGTTAAATGCGATACTGTGGATTTAGAGATCCCTGCTGGTGAATATATTATCGAGGGAAAAATAACCGCAGAAATGGACGATGAAGGTCCTTTTGTAGATATTACTGGAACCTACGATAAAGTTAGAAAACAGCCTGTAATAAAAATAACGGCATTGAAAAGAAAAAAGGATGCCATATTCCACGCCCTACTCCCCGGCGGAATGGAGCATAAAATTTTAATGGGATTGCCTCAGGAGCCGAGAATGTATAAGGGTATCAGAAACACCGTTCCATCGGTAAAGAATGTAGCATTAACAGAAGGAGGATGTTGCTGGCTACACGCTGTGGTGTCAATTGAAAAGAAAACAGAAGGGGATGGAAAAAATGCCATACTTGCGGCACTTGCTTCCCACCCAAGTTTAAAACATGTAGTAATTGTAGATGATGACATAAATATCTATGACCCAAATGATGTGGAGTTTGCCATTGCCACAAGGGTTCAAGCAGATAAAGACATAATTATTATAAGCGATGCAAAAGGTTCCTCATTGGACCCCTCAGGAGACCATAAAAATAAATTGACGGCAAAAATGGGAATCGATGCCACAATAAGTTTAAAGAAAAATAAAGATGAATTCATTAGGGCTGAAATCCCCGATGATGAATAAATTAACAAATGTTATTTTAAAATAAAATTAAATTATTAATAAATTAAATTTTTTAAAAAAAAGAAATAAAATTTAATAAATTATTTTAGTTTTTAACTAATTCTGCTCCTTTTCCTATTTCTATTTTACATTTTACAGGCATTTTCATAGCACATCTTCTTAGAGCTTCCTTAGCATCATTTACTTTTTCAGGAGTTGTTGAAATTGTAATGATTTTTTGACCTTTTCTTACTCTTGCAGCTGTTCCAATAGGTTTTCCAAATGCCAATCTCATTCCATCGGAAATCCTGTCTGCTCCTGCTCCTGCTGCCATTTTGTTTTCTCTTAATATTTGGTGTGGATATACTCTTATCTGGAATTTGTAACCTAATTTACCACATTTGTTTTGTGTGTATTTGTTTCCTACAATCCTTGCGGATTCCAATGCGTTGTGTCTTATTTGAACATCATCTTTAACTATTAAATGCACTTCCACTGGAAATTCCACACTTGTATTGCCCATTACATAATGAACAACTTTTGGTTGTGGAACTCCCCTTACATATTCCTTTCTTGTGTATGCTGGTTTATCTACTCCTCTATAACATCTACCAGGTCTCAGTGCCATAATCATTCCTCCATAATCGTGTTTAATTTCATTTTTTAATTATAAAATAGAATTTTATTTTTCGCATTTTTAAATATAAAAATTAGTTAAACCTCACTATGTTAATGTAATATATAAAGTTTTTCATTTTAAAGGTTCAAAAAATTAAATAGAAAGTCTATTATATCATGCAATTGCAGCATCGATGGTGCTGTTGCGTCTAACTATTTAGCAACCTATCATAATTTTAGACGATTTTTAGTTTCCGGTCCACCAAAAATATTCACGACTCCAGGTTCTATAAATTCCATTAAAAATATTTTTAATATATTTAATATATTTTCTAACATTATTTTTTATAATTATTTAAATTCTTTAGTTTTAACTATTTGAAGATATATTATATCACTTTACATATTTTATTATCCATCTATAATTAATATTTTTCGACAACCCATTTTAAAATTCTAAATATTAAAATTATTTATAAAAAATTAATGATATATACTACATTAATTTTAAACGATAAAAATTATAAAGTATGATGGATTCAGGTCGGGTAAGTATCATCATAAATCAGATAACCCTCTTTTCATCATTATCCATTTATTATTATTTAATTATTTATGGTGCTTAATCATATATATTACTTTATATAAAATAACATAGTTAAATTTAAATAAGATATATATCTTAATATGCTCTTTATATAGATATTTACAATATAATTAATTTTAAATTATCTTATTGGAGATAAAATGGCTAACCCAAGAGATAGTCTTAACGCTATTAGGAATAGAATAAACGAAATAGATGAGCAGTTAATAGCGTTAATGGCTGAAAGAACTCAGTTCGCAGGAGAAATTGCTCGTCTAAAAATAGCATTGGATATGCCTATAAACGATAAAAAGAGAGAGAAAGAGATTCAGGAAAAAACACGAAAATTGTGTGAAAAATATAATTTTAACCCTGATTTAGCGTTAAAAATATTAAATATACTTATAGATTACAACAAAGAAATACAGATGAAAGAATTAAAAAAATAATAAATTATTTAAATAATAGTATATTATAAATAAACAATAAACATTATAATAATTACATTATTAAATATAAAATGAAAATAAGAAAGGTGATACTTTGGGAAGAATTAGACAAACATTTATAAAAAGAACAGGAGATGAACTCTTGGAAAAATTCGAAGACAAATTTACAACAGATTTTGAAACAAACAAAAAAGCTGTTGAAGAGGTTGCATTAATCTCTACAAAAAGGCTCAGAAACAGAATAGCAGGATATATTACATCAAGAGTTAAAAAAATGAGCGCATAATTGGAGATGATTTTTTATGCAAGGAGTATTTCCTGCAGTTATAACTCCATTTAAAGATAATGAAGTATATTACGAAGGGATGGAAAAAAATATAAATTTTTTAATTGATAATGGTGTCAGCGGTATCGTTTCAGTAGGGACGACTGGGGAATCTCCAACCCTAACCTATGAAGAACATCATAGAGTAATAGAAAAAGCTGTTGATATAGTTGATGGAAGGGTAAAGGTAATAGCAGGCACGGGCTCAAACTCGACAAAAGAAGCTGTCGAGCTCTCCCAATTTGCCGAGGATGTTGGTGCCGATGCCGTGCTTTTAATAACTCCATACTATAATAAACCCACTCAGGAAGGTTTAAAGAAACACTTCGGTAAAGTGGCAGAATCCATTAATATTCCTATAATATTATATAATGTTCCGTCAAGAACAGCAGTTAATCTTGAACCAGGAACAATAAAATATTTATATGAAGAATACAGCAATATTACAACGGTGAAGGAGGCCAATCCTAATTTGTCGCAAGTTTCAGAGATTGTAAATTCTTGTGATATAGATGTTCTTTCTGGAAATGATGAATTGACTCTCCCAATAATATCACTTGGGGGAAAAGGTGTAATTAGTGTTTTAGCAAACATCGTTCCAAAGGAATTTGTTGAAATGGTGGATTACGCATTAGACGGTAAATTTGATAAGGCGAGAGAAATCCATTATAAACTGTTTAACCTTATGAAATTAATGTTCGTCGAAACAAATCCAATACCTATAAAAACTGCCATGAATATGTTAAAGATGCCTGCGGGTGAGTTAAGACTTCCATTATGCGACATGTCCGAAGAAAATAAATTAAAGTTAAAAAATGCACTAAATGATGTTGGATTATTAAAAAAATAATATACTAATAAAAATAAACTATAAAAAATAAAAATCTATATACAATAATATTTGTGATATATATGGTCGATATAGAAAAAATTCAAAAGCAGGCAGAAGAGATTGTTGAAAAGTTTTCAACAGTCCTTGAAAGTTTCGAATTTGGAAATGAAGAAGAATATTACATTCTTGAAACCAAAAATGTTTTAAGGGATGATGACGAACCTATTATGGATATGTCATTTAAAAAAGATGCACTAAAAATTGCTCCAAAAACAAAAGATGACTATATCGTCGTTGAAAAAAGTAAATGGAGTAATTGATGTATATTAAAAAGAAAATTCCGAATGAAGTGAGGAATTTTCCCTTTTGATGCAACCTTTTCGAGCGATAGCGAGAAATCGTATAAATTCACGAAGTGAATTTTGAGATTTTTAAAAGTTGCGTTGGGAAAGGTAAATGGAGTAATTAATGCAATATAAAAATAAAAAATAAAAAAGGAGCGTGGTACTATAAAAAGAAGTTCAAGAAGATGGAAAAAGAAAGGTCAAATGAGATGGAAGCACTACAAAAAGAGAATTAGAAGAATGAAAAGAGAAAAGAGAAATAAATAATTAAAAATAAATATTAAATTAATATATTATTTTTTTATAGATTTTATATAAAATCATCAAATAATATTTCGTCAAATTCGTACTCGAAATCTTTTTTGATGTACATTTTAAATTCCTTGGGAGTTAGTAGCGGTTTTTTATAATTTAAATAATCATCTAAAACTATTCTTGGACAGGCACATATTATATAGGCATCAACATTGTATATTAAATAATTTGGCGAGATATTGTTTAGGACAATTAGAATATATTTTATATTGTTTTCTTTTAAAAGACCCAATATATTATTAAAAATATTTATTCTGCACTGACCTTTTTTCGTTGAAAGCACAACACCAATCTTTTTTGGAGGATTTAAAAGCAACTTTGAAATAGCCCCTATTCTTTTTTTAATGAATTTCTTTATCTCATCATCGGTAATTTTGGAGAACTCCCCTGTTATTGGGTTGTATATATCCACAGGTTTTTTAAATTTATATGCTAACATTAGGGGGTGGAATCTTCCTGTTCCAACAAATAATATGTTGTCTATATTTTTTGCGGTTTCTTCACCAACATTTGCCCTACATCCAAGTATTACCGCAGGATTGTATTCCTTTAACATTTTTTTAAACTGTATGGTCGTGGCAATAAGGGTATGGTCTTTCCCATATTCATTTAAAATTTTTTTAATATCTTTCATAATACGTTCTAAATTTTCACCATTGGGTTTATAGTATGCATGAATAAAAACTGTTGGTATTTTTGGTTTGGCATATGGGAGCTCCTCATGACCATAATGTATTATCAAATCAATATTGAGAGATTTTACATCAATATCGCATAAATCACATGCTCCAAAACAACTTTCGCCCCACAGGATGAGCTCTAAATCTGCACTTTTATTTTTATATTCATCATCATCCTCT
Organism: Methanothermococcus sp.; assembly: GCF_015523155.1. Classification (GTDB taxonomy): domain Archaea; phylum AGJL01; class Methanococci; order Methanococcales; family Methanococcaceae; genus Methanofervidicoccus. Next base: position 16,435 of record NZ_WAKW01000064.1, on the reverse strand, counting down.
TCAAGATATTTTTTTATTTTATCCATCTCTTTTTCAACGGATAATTTCAAACCCTCTGGTGCTTGAAATAAAATTCTTTTTGCATTATTTCGTTTTATTTCGCTTATTACTCTTTCTGTTTCTAAATCCCACATTATATCACTTTTTAATCTTCCCTATAACCTTTATTCCATATATTTCAGTGTTAGGGTACTGACCATTTTCATCTTTTTCAATTGCCTTTACCATATCCCAGATAGTCAGAAGTGCAACAGAAACCCCAGTAAGTGCTTCCATCTCTATGCCAGTTTTATATGTAGTTTTTACCCTTACCTCAACTTCGATATTATCTTCATGCACGGTAAAATCCACATTTATGGATGTAATAGGTAATGGATGGCACATTGGGATTATATTTGAAGTATTTTTTACAGCCATTATTCCTGCAACCTGTGCTGTTGTTAATACATCCCCTTTTATTAGTTCCTTTTTAGTTATTGCCTCTATCGTAGATGGTTTTAACCTTATAAATCCCTTTGCAATACATATTCTTTCAACATCTTTTTTATCTGACACATCAACCATTTTTACGCCTTTTTCATCAACATGAGTTAGCATAATTTTCCTCCACATTTGCGATATTTATATTTATTTATATACTTAGCAGTATATTATTAATATTATTATATAATATAACTATAATGTGAAATAATGAAGCTTGAAGGAACCACAAAAAAGATAATGGAATTATTAACTGAATATTCCACTACAAAAGATATTGCAGAACATTTAAATCTACATCCAAAAAATATAGATAGATACATCAGGGTTTTAAGAGATTTAGGGCTTGTGATGACAAAAAAAGGAAAAAACGGAGGGGTGTTTTTAACAGAGGAGGGAAGATATTTAATTGAAAAGAAATATATAAGTTTAATAACCATAAAGGTTCAGATAGTGGCAGAGGATAGAATAGGACTTTTAGCAGATATTTCATCGAAAATATCAAAAATAGGAGGGAATATCTTATCTACGACCCTTGAAAGGGAGCATGATGATGTGATTATTTGGCTTGTAATAGAAAATATTGAATTTGAAAAGCTAAAAGAAGTTTTAAAGGACGATGTAAAAAAACTGGTGATATTATGATAGAGGTTGAATTAAAGGCAAAACTTGAAAAAGAAGAAATACCAAATTTTATTCGTAAATTGGAAAATTTAGGTTTTGAGAAACTTGTTAAAAGGGAAGAAGTAGATATTTATTTTAATGGCATAGATAGAGATTTTAGAAAAACTGATGAAGCCCTTAGAATCAGAAAGTCTTTGGATATCGATAAAGAACATGTAAAATATTATATGACATATAAAGGTCCTAAAATGGATAACATATCAAAAACTAGGGAAGAGCTTGAAGTTAGAGTAAGTAATGGAGAATCTACAAAAAAAATCTTGGAAAAACTTGGTTTTAAACCTGTAAAACCCCTTACTAAAATAAGGGAAATATATAAAAAGGATGACATAGAAATATCCATAGATAATGTAAAAAATGTTGGAACCTATGTTGAGTTTGAAAAGATGGTAAAATTAGAATCTGAAAAAGAGAATGCCATACAAGAGCTTATTAATTTAATGAAAAGTTTAAATATTAGTAAGGATAAATTAGTAAAAACATCATATTTGGAGCTGAGGGATAAAAATGAGTAAAAAATATTCCAAGTCTAAAAAAATAGATAGTAGAAAATTAATAGCAATATTCATAGGAATAGCCATGATTTGCTCAGTGATTCCATTCTTTTTAATGAACTTATAAACATAATCTCTTTTATATAGTTATATATAATTGACTTTCCCTATTTTTTAAATAATATAAAAATAAGTAAGGTATGTTATTTATTTACAATTCTATTTATTACTTTATTTATTAACCTTATTTATCTAAAATTATTTATTTGATTTTATTTTCAATATAGGATGGTGATAGTTATGGCTTTAAGATGCCCAATAGTAAGTGTTCTCGGTCATGTCGATCATGGAAAAACAAGTTTGCTTGATAAAATAAGAAAAACAAGGATTACAAAGAGAGAAGCTGGCGGAATTACTCAACATATCGGTGCCAGTGAAATTCCAACGGATACAATAAAAAGAATATCGAAAGATTTACTTGGAATGTTAAAGGCTGATTTAACAATTCCTGGAATTTTGGTAATTGATACGCCGGGGCATGAGGCATTCACATCTCTGAGAAAAAGAGGAGGAGCTCTGGCAGATATTGCCATACTTGTAGTTGATATAAATGAAGGGTTTAAGCCTCAAACAATTGAAGCTGTCAATATATTAAAGCAGAATAAAACACCGTTTATAGTTGCAGCGAATAAATTAGATTTAGTTCCAGGATGGAATTCCGTTGATGGACCTTTTGTTTTAAATTTTAATGAAAAACAGCACCCTAATGCATTAACGGAATTTGAAATTAGATTATATGAAAATGTAATAAAACCATTAAATGAGCTCGGTTTTGAGGCAGACCTTTTTACAAGAGTAAAAGATATTACAAAAACTGTAAGCATCATACCAGTATCCGCCATTACTGGAGAAGGTATTCCTGATTTACTTGTTATGCTTGCAGGTTTAGCACAGAAGTTTTTGGAACAACATCTAAATTTAAATGTTGAAGGTCCTGCAAAGGGAACAGTTCTTGAGGTTAAAGAAGAGAGGGGTCTTGGAAAAACAATTGATGCCATAATATATGATGGTGTTGCTAAACAAGGGTATTATCTTGTAGTGGGGAATCCAACTGGTGTGGTAGTTTCAAGGATTAAGGCACTTCTAAAACCAAAACCTTTGGATGAGATGAGAGACCCAAGGGATAAGTTTAAACCTGTGAAAGAGGTGGCTGCGGCGTCAGGGCTTAAAATATCTGCACCAGATTTAGATAATGTCATAGCAGGGAGTCCATTGAGAATCGTTCCAAAAAATAAAGTAGAAGAAGCTAAAAAAGAAATTATGAAAGAGATAGAAGAAACCGCAATACCAACTGATGATGAAGGAATAATTATTAAGGCAGATACAATGGGCTCATTGGAAGCTCTTGCAAATGAATTGAGGAAAAAGGATGTTAAAATTAAAAAGGCAGAAGTAGGGGATGTTTCTAAGAAAGATATTATAGAAGCATCATCCTATGCTCAATCTAACCCATTAAATGGCGTTGTAGTAGCTTTTAATACAAAGATACTTCCAGACGCGAAAACAGAAATGGAAAAATCAGAAATAAAAGTATTTGAAGGAAATATTATATATAAATTAGTTGAAGATTATGAGGAATGGTTTAAAGAAATGAAGGAGCTCATGAAATCAGATGAATTTAACAAACTCACAAAACCTGCAATTTTAAAGATACTTCCAAACTGCATATTTAGAAAGAGCAAACCTGCAATATGTGGAGTAGAGGTTTTATATGGGACGTTAAAGATAGGAAGCCAGATAATGGGCGAAGATGGAAAAAGATTGGGATATGTTAAAGAAATAAAAAATAACCAGCAGGAAAACATAAAAGAGGCAAAAGTTGGTATGCAGGTGCCTATTTCAATTGAAGGAAATATTATGCTTGGAAAGCATGTAAAGGAAAATGATATACTCTATGTAGATATCCCCGAAAATGAAGTTAGAAAACTGCATCATGAATATAGGGATGAATTAAGAGGAGATGAAAAAGAGGCCTTAGAAAGATATGTTGAATTAAAAAGAAAATTGGAAAATAATATGTTTTGGGGCATATAATAATCATAATTATACCATATATATTGTACATATTTTCCTTCCTTATTTCTTCGCACCATATCAAAGTTAAAATAAATATATAAAAAATTAAATACATTTAAATTAAAATCGTAAATAATATATACAATATAAGTTAAAGATAAATAAAAATTAGATTTAAGAAATATTAATAAACTTATTAAATCTAATCCTTATTCTTTGGAGGCATATTATGATATTGATTATTGGTTATGGCTCTTTTGGTCGTAAGGTTGTAAATTATGCCAAAATCCTAGATAAAGTTGTTGTAATTGATAAAAATGCTTCGGTATTTGAATCTCTTGAAAAAGTCGATTTTAATTATATTGTAGGGGATGCATCTGAGAAAGAAACACTCATTAAGGCAAATATCCAAGATGCAGACACTATATTGGTGCTAACTAATGAATACGAAATAAACAAAAAAATAGCAGAATTGGTGTCTGAACTAAATCCAAAAGGATATCTAATAGTTAGGGGTATTGTAAAATATCCTGATTTATACTCGGGTATTGATGTAAATAAAATAATTTATCCAATAGAGTGTGCAGCTAAGGAAGTCATACATGAAATCGAAAAATCTAAACTAAGAAGAAAATTAATGGATTTGAAAGAAATAGTTATGGATGTTAAAGTAAGACATAATAACACCACTTCTGAAAATTCTAAATTACTGGAAAATAATGAAAATAGTAATAGAAATGTTCCTTTTTTGATTGTTATGCACAATAATCCAGATCCAGATTCAATAGCTAGTGCAATGGCTTTAAAAAGAATAATGGGAAAATGGGGAGTGGATGCGGATATAACCTATGGTGGAAAAATAGGATTTGATGAAAATAAGGCAATGGTTAATTTATTGGGTGTAAAATTAACCCATATAGATAATGTCAATTTAGAAAATTATGAAGGTATTGCAGTGGTGGATGCATCCTCTTCAAAGGTATTACCAATAGATACTAAAACTCATAAAATAGATATCATTATAGATCATCATGACAATGGAGATTTAACTGCTGATTACATGGATATCCAACCAGATATTGGGGCTGCATCTACTATTTTAACGGGTTATTTAATACATTTAAACATGACACCAAAACAGGATTTAGCCACTGCCCTTTATTATGCCATATGTACGGATACAAACTATTTTAAAAGAAAAACCTCTAAAAAGGACTTTGAAGCTGCTGGATATTTGCAGGATTTAATGGACCCAAAAACATTAGAGATGATAGAAAATCCTGAAATGGATACTGAAACCATGGAAATACTGGCAACAGCAATTATTAACAGAAAAATAATTAGAAGCAGCATAGCTCTTTCATATGTTGGAATGATAAAAAATAGGGATGCATTACCAAAAGCTGCGGATTTTTTACTTAAAATGGAAGGTATCACAACAACATATGTTTTTGGAATCTCTGAAAACAAAATACATATAAGTGCGAGAACGAAAGATTTAAGGGTTGATGTTGGGGATATAATGAAGAGGGCATTTGGAGGAGGAGGTCACCAAAACTCTGCTGCGGCAAGTATAGACCTTGGGATTTTTGAATCAGTTTCAGATAAAGATTCCCTTAGAACGTTGGTTGAAGAGGCAATTCAAACTAAAATACTTGAAGTTATGGGCATTGGAGAAAGTGGGGAAAAGCCTAATTAAATTTTTATTATTTTTTTAACTTATTCCGCAAGAAGTCCCCTTCTGTTATAAATCCTTTGGATTTTAGCTCGCAAATAAAATTTTTAAAGAACAGGATTTAATAGAAGAAGATAATTTAACGCCCATTTATCCGTTCATTTTTAAAGAAAAAACCATGGATATTGCAGAACATTTAATAAAAAATAATATCTTCTGTGTGGGAATTAGATATCCAACTGTTCCAAGAGGTATGGAGAGGTTAAGAGTTAGTATAAATGTTGGACATGATGAGGGTAATTTCAGAGCTCTGTGTGAATGTATTAATGTTTTAAATTAAATAATGTTTATTATTTATCCTTTTTTCTTTTTTAGAATAATATGGGCATGGTAAGGTTTAGAAATTTGCAAAATAATAATAAATTTGATATTAAATGGGCTTTTAAGGTACTACTATTTATAATTTTTGATTTAATTTTTTTCGATATATATAATTTAAAATATATATTGCTTTAAAAGTAGTATAAAATAAAAATTATTTTTTGTAATCTAAAAAAGGGGACTATAATCTCAATTTATTTAATACCATTAGGTATATATAGTATTAAGTGCAATGATATTATGAAATTGTATATTACATTAATGTAATAAATTATCCATAAAATAATAATACTAAATAACTACTGGTGATTATTTGAAAATAAAAGATATTGCCATTGCAAAATCTGGAATGGTTTTGTCAAGAAAAAGGGCAGATAGGTTTGAAAAACCTGCCGAAAAATACAAAGTTTTGACATTAAAATCCATTTCAAAGTATGGTAAAATAAACCATGAAGATTTGGAAGAATACTATTCTTCTGAAAAACTATCAGAGGACTATCTTACAAAGGAAGGAGATGTAGTAGTTAGACTTAGAGAACCAATAATAGCCACATATATTGGTAAAGAAGATGAAAATATACTAGTGCCATCTTATTTTCTGAAAATTAGAGTGTTAAGTGATAAAATATTACCTCAATATCTAACTCATTATCTAAATTCTAAGAAGGCGCAAAAACAGTTTAGACAGCATATTGCTGGAACAAGTATTCCAATGATAAAGCCCAATGTAATTAAGAGTTTAGAAGTTCCAAATGTTTCATTGGATAGGCAAAGGGCAATTATAAAATTTTTAGATTGCGCCCAGAAGGAATTAATTTTATTAGACAATTTGATAGAATTAAAAGAAAAATACTACAAAGGCATTTGTGATAAATTAATGAAGGGATATAATGAGGAGTAATGAAGATAAAACCACACAAGATACAATAAATTCAATATTATGGAAGGCATGCGATACATTCAGGGGGACAGTAGATTCATCTCTTTACAAAGATTATATTTTAACAATGTTATTCGTAAAATTCTTATCCGATTATTACAAGGAGAAAAAAGAAGAATTAAAAAAGAGATTTGGGGATAAAGAATATAGAATTAAAAAATTCCTTGAATTAGAAAAATTCGTTTTAGATGACAACTGCACATTTGAATATTTGTATGAAAATAGAAATGCCGATAACTTGGGAGAGCTCATCAATAAAGTATTGGAAAAGATTGAAGAAGATAATAAAGAAAAACTTGAAGGAGTATTTAGGAATATAGATTTTAACAGTGAAATAATTTTGGGGAAAACCAAAGAAAGAAATGCAATGTTGAAGCATCTTTTGGAGGATTTCAATGACCCGAGATTAGATTTAAGACCTTCAAAACTTGCGGGAAATGATGTAATAGGAGACGCATACGAGTATATGATAGCATATTTTGCAAGTGATGCAGGTAAAAAAGGGGGTGAATTTTTCACACCTTCGCAGGTTTCGAAGTTATTGGCAAAATTGGTAAAACCAAAATCTGGGGTAAGAATATACGACCCTACTTGTGGTTCTGGTTCTTTATTAATTAAAGTTGCAAAGGAAGTTCCAGACAATAACTATCAAATATATGGGCAGGAGAAAAACGGGCAAACTCATTCTTTATGTAGGATGAATATGTTTTTACATAATCTTGATGATGCTATAATTTGGAGGGGCGACACCATAAGAAACCCGCAAAATATTAAAGATGATGAGTTTATGAAGTTTGATATTGTAGTGGCAAATCCTCCTTTTTCACTTGATAAATGGGGCTATGAAGAGGCTAAAAACGATAAATACGGGAGGTTTAAATATGGACTTCCGCCAAAATCAAAGGGGGATTACGCATTTGTTCAACATATGTTAGCTTCTGCAAATGAAAATGGTGTTGTTGGTGTTATATTACCGCACGGGGTATTATTTAGGGGAGCAAGCGAGGGAAAAATAAGAAAACAGATTATAGAGGATAATTTACTTGACGCAGTAATTGGACTACCTGAGGGACTGTTTTATGGAACAGGAATTCCCGCGTGCATATTGATATTTAAAAAGAATAAAAAAACCGATGATGTAATATTTATAGATGCAAGTAGGGACTTTGAGAAGGGTAAAAATCAAAATAAATTAAGGGATGAAGATATTGAAAAAATTGTAGATACTTACCACAATAGAAAAGAGATTGAGAAATATTCCCATATAGCAACACTTGAAGAAATTAGGGAGAACGACTACAATTTAAACATTCCGAGGTATGTAGATACCTTTGAAGAGGAAGAACCTGTTGATTTGGAAAAGGTTAAAAAAGAAATTGAAAAAGTTGAAGGGGAATTATTGGAAGTTAAAAAGGAAATGAAGAAGTATTTAGATGAATTAGGGTTGTAATTATAATTTTTATTTATTTTTTTGGTGGTATTTATGGAAGATTTAAAAAAAGGATATAAAAATTTACCCAAATCAAAGATTTGTGAATTGCCTAACGGCAAAACAGAAATAGGGATTATTCCAGAGGATTGGGAAGTTGTTAAATTGGGAGAAATAAGCTTTTTAAAAGGTAGAATTGGATGGCAAGGATTAACAACTAACGAATATTTGAATGATGGTGATTATTATTTAGTATCTGGCGTAGATTTTAAAGATGGTAAAGTTGATTGGCAAAATTGTTACTATGTAGATAAAAAAAGATATGAGATGGATAAAAATATACAGCTAAGAAATGGTGACTTATTAATTACTAAGGATGGAACTATTGGAAAAGTAGCATTTATTAATGAATTACCTAAAAAAGCAACTTTAAACAGCGGGGTGTTTGTGTTAAGACCAATTAATAATGCATACTATCCAAAATTTGTTTATTATATTTTAACATCATTTATATTCAATAAATTTATACATACTCTTAAAGCAGGTTCTACGATTAGTCATTTATATCAAAAAGATTTTATTTTATTCAAATTTCCGCTTCCACCACTCCCAGAACAGCAAAAAATAGCCGAAATATTATCAACTTGGGATAATGCTATTGAAAAATTGGAAGAATTAATCAATAAAAAAATTGAATATAAAAAAGGTTTAATGCAAAAATTATTAAGTGGAGAATTAAGATTCCCAGAATTTAAAGAAGAATGGGAAGAGGTTAGATTGGGGGATATTTGCGAAATCAAAAAAGGAACTCAATTGAATAAATTAAATTTGTTAAAAACGGGAAAATATCCTGCAATAAATGGGGGGATTGACCCTTCAGGATACACCAATAAATGGAATGAAGAAGAAAATACCATTACAATAAGCGAGGGAGGGAATTCTTGTGGGTATGTTAATTTTATTAAGCAAAAATTTTGGTGTGGAGGGCATTGTTATGCCCTAAAGAATTTGAAAATCGATAAAATTGACAAATTATTTTTATATCAAATATTAAAACATAAAGAAAGAAGAATAATGAAATTGAGGGTAGGTTCAGGACTGCCAAATATTCAAAAAAAAGATTTACAATATTTTAAAATCACACTCCCACCACTCCAAGAACAGAAAAAAATAGCCGAACTCTTAACACTTCAAGACAAAGAAATAGAATTACTTAAAAAGAAATTAAACCTACTAAGAGAACAGAAAAAAGGACTTATGCAAAATCTTTTAACTGGACGAATTAGAGTAAAAGTATAACTTTTAATTTATCTAAAAAAATTAATCTTTTCGTAATTTTTCCATTACTTTCAATAATCTTTTATTTGTATATTTGTAAGTATTCTATCTAATGAGGGCATAATTCAATATTATACCCCTATTCACCCAAATATCTTTTATTTAGTTCTTCAACAGAGTTAATATTTATAAATTTTTCGTTTTCCATAATCTTCTTTATTTTCTCAACATAATCAGGTTTTAACTCTGGTTCCAATAATAATTCCGCATATTCTTCTATTATCTTATTTATCGCTTCATTTTTATCTTTAAGGTTGTATTTTGCCTTTATAATGTTAATTATCTGATTATTCTCATCTGAAATATTAACTATTGCTTTAACCATTTGACACCACCATTTTATTTATATAATATTAACATGATATTAATAGTATATATATTTTTAGGATGACCCATAAACGGAAAACCATTTATAAAAAATTCCCTAAATTTTATCATATATCGGAGCTCCGAAGGGGATAATATGAAAACCTTAAACGAGATTAAAAAAATACTTTTAGAACATAAAAAGGAATTAAGAGAAAAATACAAAGTTAAAACCATCGGAATATTTGGAAGTTATGCAAGAGGGGAGCAAAAGGAAACTTCGGACATTGATATTTTAGTTGAATTTTATGAATTGCCCAGTTTATTAAAATTTGTGAATTTGGAAAATTATTTATCTGATTTGCTAAACATTAAGGTTGATTTAGTATTAAAAGATGATATTAGAAAAGAATTGAAGGAAAGCATCTTAAAGGAGGAGATACCTATTGAAGAAGGTTGATATATATTTAAAGGATATTATTGAACATATGGACTTAGCAGAGGAATTTATAGAACATATGGAATTTGAAGAATTTATAATGGATAAAAAAACACAATTTGCAGTAATCAGGTGTATAGAAGTAATTGGGGAAGCAGTTAAGAACATACCTATAAATTTGAGAGAAAAATACCCAGAAATACCATGGAGAGATATTGCAGGCATGAGGGATAAATTAATCCATGCCTATTCTGATATAAATGTAAAACTAATTTGGATGGTTGTTAAAGATGACATTCCAGAAACTAAACCAAAAATTGAAAAAATTTTAAAAGAGCTCGACAATGATATATAAGTCGGAGCTCCGAGGGGGATAGTATGCTAAATAATCAAATACACACTGAAAATTCAATTCAAAAAAATGAAGTAGTTAAATTATTAAAAAATATGGGATATACATATATTTCAGAGGAAGAAAACAAAGAACTAAGAAACCACAAACTAAAAGAGGTAATTTTAAAACCCATTTTAAAAGAACAATTAAATAAACTAAACTCATACACTTACAAGGGGAAAACATATAAATTTTCTGAAAAAACAATAAATAAGGCAATTGAAGATTTAGATGTTCCGCTAATAGAAGGATTATTAAAAACAAATGAAAGAATATACGACCAATTAATACTCGGAAATTCATACACAGAAACCTTAGAAGACGGAAGTAAAAGAAGTTTTAGTTTAAAATATATTGACTGGGAACATCCAGAAAATAATGTTTATCACTTCACAGAAGAATTTACAGTAGAAAAACAAGACCTAACATCAAAGGAAAAAACCAAAAGACTCGATATAGTCCTTTTTGTAAATGGAATACCCTTGGCAGTAATCGAACTTAAACGGAGCTCCGTTCATATCAGCAAGGGCATTGAGCAAATAATACACTACCAAAGAAATGAGAATATACCTCATTTTTTTAGATATATTCAAATCACAATGGCAGGAAATCCCCACAGTGTAAAGTATGCCACAACAGGAACAGAAAAAAAATTCTGGTCAGTTTGGAGGGAGGAAGAAAATCACGAACCTATTTTAAAAAATCTAATAAAAAATAGAATGATTACAGAATTAGACAGGAATATTTATTCACTTTTCAATAAATCCCGATTCCTTGAATTAATTTACATTTACACTTTATTTGATGCAAATGTTAAAAAAATAGCAAGGTTTCAACAGTATTTTGCAATTAAAGAAACATTAAAAACAATTGATGAATTTGATGCCACTGGAAAAAGAAATGGGGGTTTAATATGGCATACTCAAGGTTCTGGAAAGTCATTAACTATGGTTATGCTTGCAAGGGCGTTAAAAAGAAAAATACCAAATTCTAAAATACTCATAATTACGGATAGAAAAAGTTTAGACAGACAGATAAATAAAACATTTCACCATGCAGGGTTTGGGGAAGATGTAAAGCGTGCTACATCAGGGCGTAATTTTGTAGAACTACTTAAAGATAATAGAAATTATGTAATTACCTCAGTTATAAACAAATTTACCACAGTTTTAAACAGCAATTTCAAAGATGAAAGCCACAATATTTTTGTTTTAGTTGATGAAAGCCATAGAACACAATACGGATTATTACACACAAGAATGAAAAAAGTATTGCCTAATGCTTGTTATATTGGCTTCACAGGAACACCTCTTATGAAGAAAGAGAAAAATTCCTTTAAAAAATTTGGAAGAATGATTCACAAATATACGATGGATGAGGCGGTGAGAGATAAGGCAGTAGTTCCATTATTATACGAAGGTAGGGAAGTTTTACAGAAGGTAATAAATGAGGAATATCTTGATAAAAAATTTGAATTAATTTCAAGAAACCTAAATGAAGAGCAAAAGGCAGATTTAAAACGAAAATGGACAAAATTCCAAAAAATAGCATCAAGTGAGAAAAGATTAGAAGCAATAGTATTGGATATTTACGAGCACTATACCAGTTTATTAAAAGGCACTGAATTTAATGCCATGCTTGCCACAAATTCAAAGTTTGAAGCAATAAGATACCATAAACTTTTTGAGCAATACACCGACTTAAAAACTGCATTTGTAATATCTCCCCCAGATATGAAAGAAGGGGCAGAGGAAATAAATGAAGATTTATCCACAAGCGAAAAAAATAAAAAACTTGTCCAATCCGAATGGAAAAAAATAATTGAAAAATACGGTAGTGAAGATACCTACGAAGAAAAAATAAAGGATAAATTCCTAAACGGTGAATTGGATATTTTAATAGTTGTCGATAAACTTTTAACAGGTTTTGACGCACCAAGGGCAAAAGTGCTTTATATCGATAAAGAATTAAAAGACCACAAACTTTTACAGGCAATTGCAAGGGTAAATAGAATTTATGAAGGAAAAGATTACGGTATAATTATAGATTACAGGGGACTACTTGGGAATTTAGACAGAGCTCTTACATCATATTCGTCACTTTCAAACTTTGATGAAGGTGATATAGTAAATTCAGTAGTGGATATTAGAAAATGGATAGCAGATGTAAAAACTTATTACTCACATTTAAACGATTTATTTAAGGATGTTAAAAATAAAAACGATAGAGAGGAATATGAAATACATCTTGCAGATGAAAATAAAAGGCGTAAATTTTATGAACTCCTAAAAAAATACTCAAAGGCACTTTCTATTGCCCTATCCAGTGAAAAAATATATGATGTTCTTGAAGACCCTGAAAGATATAAAAAGGCAATGAAATTCTATTCAGACCTTAGAAAAAGCGTATCAATAAGATACTACGAAAAAATAGACTTTGGAGAGTATGAAAACCAAATGCAAAAACTTTTAGATACTCATATCGATGCAAATGGTGTAAATCATCTTACCGAACTTGTAAATATTTTCGATGTTGAAAAATTTGACAGTGTAATTATTAAAATTGAAGGAAAAAGAGCAAAGGCAGACACTATCAGAAGTGCAGTTGAAAGACATATTAAAACCAAATGGGATGAAAATCCAATATACTACCAAACATTATCCGAAAGAATTAAGGAAGTTCTTGAAAAATACCACGATAAAAGAATTTCCGATGAGGAATATCTTAAAAGTATGCAAAATTTACTATCCGACATTAGAAAAGGAGAGGAGCTCTACGCTTACCCCGATATTATAAAAAATAATTCAAATGCAAAGGCGTTATTTGATAACATACTACCCTTATTTAAGAGTGAATTAAAAAACAAAGGTATTGATGACATTGATAAGTTGGTTGCAGAAACCTCTTTGGAATTCCATAAAATACTTGTTGATAATTGTAAAGTAGATTGGAAGAAAAATTTAGAAGTTCATAGACAAATAAAACGGGATATGGCGGTAATATTATGGGATTTAGAAGATAAATATGGGATAAGTTTGGATATTGATAAAATAGTAGAAACTGTAATAAGTATCGCACTTAACCGATACGGTGGTTAAATGAATACCAATGCAAAAACGGATAATATAATAAATAATGTAAAAATTTTAAGAAAGGATATAAAAAACATTTATCTTGTAGTAAATCCAGATTGTTCAGTTGTGTTAAAGGTTCCAGAATCTACTTCCGAAGATTTTATAAATTCCTTTTTGAAAAAGAAGGAGCATTGGATTAAAAGGCAGTTAGAATATTTTCAAAATATGGTAAAACCTGTCCAAAAAGATTATGTAAGTGGAGAAAGTTTTGCATATCTTGGGAGGCAATACCGTTTGAAAGTCCATAAATCAGACAGAGAAGAAGTAATATTAAAAAGTCCATATATTCATCTTTATGTGAGGGATAAAGAAAATTTAGAGAGAAAAAAGAAAGTTTTGGAATGCTGGTATAGATTGAAAGCAAAAGAAAAATTTTCAGAACTTTTAAATAAACACTATGCTAAAATTACGAATAACAAACCTAAGCTCGAAGTTAGAAAAATGAAAAAAAGATGGGGTTCTTGTAATTATGATAAAAATAAAATTATATTAAATTTAAAATTAATAGAAAAGCCAAAATATTGTATTGAGTATGTCATACTACATGAGCTCGCACATTTAAAATATCCATATCATAATAAAGATTTTTATAATTACCTAACTGTTTTAATGCCTGATTGGGAGTGGAGGCGGGATAAATTAAATGAATGCTAAAAAACAACAAAAAATTTATATACTTCTTTTTTTAAATTAAAAATAGAAAATAGAACTTTCGCATGCATATTTAAATATTTTGATATAGCATTTACGATAAACTATTTAATATATAATTATGATTTTTTAAAATGATAAAAGTTTATTTTGAGGATAGTATGCTAAAAAAGGCGAGGTCTATCTTTATATGCTCTTTATATTACTTTCAGAGATTAATTCGTGTGTATGGTGCTATCGCCATAAATCTAACAAATCCGATATTGCTCTTTTTAGATGTTAAATAGTTCCCTTCGATTTTTAAAACCGATTTATCCCTTCTATGCTTTTCGTTTACTTCGTAAGCGAGGACTTTAAGGCATTGGTATTTATTATAGTTAATAAAATTTATGGTATGTTTTCGAGCTCTTTTAAAATTTTTTCAATACTGTTTTTTAGGTTTGGAATTTTATTTATTACTACATCATAAACTAAATAATAATCTACCCCGAAGTATTTATGAATTAAAACGTCCCTCATTCCTGCAATATTCCGCCATTGTATTTCTGAATGATTTTCTTTTATTTCATTTGGTATGTTTTTCACCGCATCGGAGCGAAGCGGAGAGCTACAAATCCGTTAGGATTTGTTCAATCGCCAATTATTTCCAAACTTCGAACAAATGCCCGTTTTAATGTTTCGTCTTCTATAAATGTATTATAATCTAAATTATTTGATGTGCTTAGCAAATATTCACACTCATCGAGTATGTGTAGTAAGTATTTTCTTTTATCCTTCAATATATTCAACCTCCGATAGTATTTCATTTCTTAAATGTTTGGAAATGCTTTCTTTGGTTAATAAATCAATATCTGTTTTAAAAATATCTTTTAAATAATAATAAAGGTTCATAAAATTATCAAAATTTTTATATCCTTCTTCAAATTCAACTAATATGTCTATATCCGAAGTTTCCTTTTGCTCCCCTCTTGCATAGCTCCCAAATATATCTATTGTTTTAACTTTGTATTTTTCCCTTAATTCCTTTTTGTGTTCTAAAAGTATCTTTTTAATCTCGTTTAATGTTTTTATATTATCCCCCTTCGGAGCTCCTATTCACTATATAATTTATATATTTCTGAGCTCATTTAATATTTGAATAATATCCTCTTTTAAATACGGCAATTTATTTTCAATAACATCCCAAATAATTAAAAGATTTATTTTAAAATAACTATGTATTAAAACATCTCTAAATCCTGCTATCTTTTTCCAATCGCTATTAGGATATTTTGATTTTATTTCGTCGGGGATTTTTTTAACTGCTTCACCAATTATCATTAGGTTTTTAATTACTGCATCTTGAACTATTTGCTGTTCTAAAAATTCATCATAGGTATTAATATTATAAGTGTAATTTTCTATTCTTTCTATTGCATCTAAAATATCATTTAAATATAATTTATAATCCCTCGGCATATTCAACCTCATTTAGAATATACTTTTTTAGCTCTGGTTTAACATCATCTTTAATTACTAAATCGACTTTTTTATTGAATAAATCCTCTAAATAGTATTTTAATCCCATGTAGTTATCAAAATTTATATATCCTTCTTCAAATTCAACTAATATGTCTATATCCGATGTTTCTTTCTGCTCCCCTCTTGCGTAGCTCCCAAATATACCTATTGTTTTGACTTTGTATTTTTCTTTTAGTTCTTTTTTATGTTCTAAGATAATCTTTTTAATCTCGTTTAAGGTTTTCATGTTAATTCCCTCGGAGCTCCGATATAGAAATTTTAGATATAAAAATTAAAAGTTAATAATTATTTTGTAATAAATGTTTATTAAACTTACTCTAATCGTCCAGTTAGAAGATTTTGTATAAGTCCTTTTTTATGGTTTAATTGAATATTATTAATCCTACTTCCAAAATTTATAAAAAATATTTTATTATAAAATATTTATAATTCACTGGTGATATCATGTTATTCATCACAGGAACAGATACAGGAGTAGGAAAAACTTATGTTT
>NZ_WAKW01000063.1 GCF_015523155.1 Methanothermococcus sp. | reverse complement strand
TTTTCGGCTTTCATCCCCTCCCTTATCTTCGAGCGAAGCGAGGAGATTAAACAAAATGCTTCGCATTTTGTAGCTCACCAACTTTGTTGGTGATTTTAAAAATCTTTGATTTTTAAGACGGAAGGGGACTTCTCGCCGAAACAAGTTAAATCCTCTTCCTCCGAATATTATATATATACCACCAATCAACAAAGTTTTTCAAAGGATTCCACATATATAATAGTTCAAAGTGTGGTATATATCCATAAGTATATCTAATATCAGCACCCGCAGATATATTCCTTATCAAAATCAAATAATATTTCCTTATCTTTTCCATCGGTTATTATCAATTGCTTATTTTCTATAACTTCGCCACATACTTCGGCAGTTATATTTACGTATTCTAAAACTTCTTTTAACCTATCAACTTTATCCTCCGGTGCAGTGAATACAAACCCGCATCCAGGGTATAGTTTTAACCATTGGATTATTGAAACACTTTCATTTCTTGGAATTTTTGCAATATCAATACATGCTCCTTTTTTCGAAACCTCCAAAAGCATACCGAGTGTTCCCAGAGCTCCGGGGTTGCTTATATCTTTACAGGCAGTGGCAAGTTTTTCTTCACCAACTATTTCAAGGGCTTTTAATTGGTCCCTAACAAGTTTTTTTGATTTCATCGTTGTAGTGTCCCAGTTCAAATTAAATTTTTCATGTATTTTTCCATCTAAATCATAGGCGAAAACTATTTTATCTCCAATTTGCGCAGTATCACTTCTTAATACATTATTCTTTTTAACTATTCCTGTAATTGAAACATCGAGAACATTACAGGTAGCATCTGGGTGGGTATGTCCTCCAACCATGGGAACTCCAAATTTATCTACACCGTCTTTTATACCTCTTAAAACTTCTCTTCCAATATCACAATCTTTTATTCCAATAATGTTTGTCATAGCTATTGGTTTACCACCCATTGCTGCTATGTCGTTTGCATTTACTAAAACAGAGCAGTATCCTGCCCACCATGGGTCAGATTCCAATAGCTTTCCCCAAATGCCATCCGCAGCCAATAGTATGGCATTCTCGCCATCTATGCCAATTATTGCAGCATCATCTCCAAAATCGGAAATAATATTAAAATAATAATCGCTATCTTCAAATTTAAAATTATTTATAACATTTTTTATTTCCTTTTTTCTTAAAACTCCTTCGAAATTTTTTAATTCATATACTATCTCTTTTAAATCCATAAAATCCCCTATTTTATTTTAAATTATAAAAAATGATCATTTCGTATTACATATGTTGAATAAAAAAAATAATATAAAATAATATAAATTAGTTATTGAATATTTATATCTTATTATATTTTTATTTTATTATTTTTTATATTTTTGATAGGATTCTTTTAAAAGTTCAATAACTGGGAGTTTTTTTCCGGCTAAAAACTCTATACAGGCTCCGCCCCCTGTGCTTATATGATTTATTTTATCTGAAACACCTACAACACCTGCGGCAGCTGACAAATGACCTCCACCTATGACGGTAAATGCATATGTCTTTGCCATACTTTTTAATAACTCTTCTGTTCCTTTTAAGAAGTTTTTATTCTCAAAAACACCTGCTGGACCATTTGCAACTATTGTTTTTGCATTAGATATAATTTCATCATATAATTTTATGGTTTCGCTTCCTATATCATGTATTGGATGAGTAATTTCTTCATTAAGGTTTAATTTTACCTCTTTTCTAGTTCCATTAACATTTAGTGCTACATCTATCGGTATTACTATCTTATTGCCGTGTTTATTCAACAATTCCTTTGCAATTTCTACCTGATTTAAATAGCCCATGTCTTCTATTAATTTTTTATTTGGTCCTATGTTGTAGCCTTTGGCAATTAAAAAGATATTTGCCACAATTCCTGTGGTTAATACCTTATCTGCGAAATTGTTGTTTAAAACATTTTTAATAACATCTATACTATCGTCAACTTTTGCCCCCCCCAATACAAAAATAGATGGTCTTTCAGGATTTTGTATAACCTTGCTGAGTATTTTTATTTCCTTCTCCATAATTCTTCCAGCAATTGCAGGCATGTAATATGCAAGACCTACCAATGATGGCTGAGCCCGGTGTGCCGCTGCAAATGCATCATTTATAAAATAGTCAAATAGAATATAAATTTTTTTTAACATTATGGTTTTTGCCTGTTTTTTTGGGGTGATACCTTCCCATTTTTTCCAGTCGTTTAATACTTCCTCAGAATAAAATCTAACATTTTCAAGTAATAATATATCTCCATTACTCATCCTCTTTATTGAATTTATTGCATGGGAGCCAAACATATCATCGATATATTCAACTTCCATTCCCAATACCTCAGATAATTTTACAGCGTGAGACTGCAATGTTGTGAAGTCCTTTTTTCCAGGCCTACTCTGATGTGCCAATATTACAACCTTGGCTCCCTTATTGGAGAGCTCCTTTATTGTATCGACACATGCCTTAATCCTCGTATCATCCAATATAATTCCATTATTTACATCTATTGGGCTGTTTATATCTACTCTCAATGCAACAGTTTTTCCATTAAAATCAAAGTCATCAATAGTCAATAACATTATATCCCTCCAAATGCTAAAATAATAAAATAATCATAAGTATTTATTATCCAATTTAGATTTTATCATGATTTTATATTTTTTATGTATATATAATTTACACATAAATTATTTATGATTAATTATTACATCACATTATAAAACACTAAAATCTTTTAGATTTTGTAGATGACGGAATTAAAATATAATAGTATATAATATTATAATATTATAAACGCAATTTAAAACTTTTTTTTAATTTTTATTATTTTATAGTACATGGTGATATTATGAAAGGAGAATTTTTAGCCTTAATTGTGGCTACACTGTGGGGAATTACGCCCCTAATTGAAAAAAAGGCACTTAATTATATTGACCCATTAACGGCTGTTTTTATCATAATATGTATGAATTTTTTAATAATATCCTCAGTTTTCATCATATTTGGCAAAATTAACATGGCTGATTTATCATCTATTCCAATAAAACCCATTATTTATTTGGCAATGGTTTCAATACTTGCAGGTATTGTTGCACAATATCTATTTTATAGGGCTCTTGAAACATCATCTCCTTCAAAAGTTGTAATAATTACAAGCATGTATCCACTGATTACCCTACTTGCTACAAGCATAATTTCAAAGGAATTTCCATCTATTAAAATGGTATGTGGTGCTTTTTTAGTATTTATGGGCATTTTCTTGGTTATGGATTAAAATTATATATAATATTATTGGATATTTTGACTTATATGTAATATATAACTTATAAATTAAAATAAAAAAGTTTTAAATATAAATATTATAAAATATATAATTTCAAAGAAAAATATTTAATATATATAAAAAATTATAAGTTCATAAATAAAAATTATTTATGATTAGGAGGAAGGCATATGTTAAAAAAAATAAAAAAAGCTATTTTTGGAAATGACGAACCCCCTGTCCAGGTCCCTGTTCAAGATGATGAATATATAATAATTGGTGAAGAACCTTCAGCTTATGAGATAAAAGAGGATAAAGAAATCCCGCTCCCAGAACCTAAGGCTGAGCCTAAAATAGAATTGGAAAAACCAGAGGATAAGACCAACATTGAAAAACCCAAACCTGAGGTAAAAATAATTACCAAAAAAATCATGCCAAAAATACTAACAACTAGAATAAAATCTCCCGAGGATTTTAAAAATCTAAAAACAATTATAGAACATGATGTAATTATAATAAATCTTGAAGATGTGCCAGTTGAAGCCATTGAAAAAGAGTTCTTAGATTTTAAGAAATATTTAGAAACATTAAACTATAAATTAGGAAAAGTTGATGAGAATGTAATTCTTGCAATTAAATCTGGAATAAATATTGACAAATATACTTCAAATATAGCTGAATAATTGGTGGTAAAAATTAAAATAGCAATAACTGGAACTCCCGGAGTTGGAAAATCCACAGTATCTAAACTATTGGTTAAAAAATTGAATGAATCAGATAATGCTGAAAGATGGGGATGTCAAAATTTTGAATATATAAATATAACCGATGCCGTAAAAGAAAATAAATTATACAGCGAAAAAGATGAAGAAATGGATTCTTATGTGGTGGATTTCCAAAAACTTAATGACTATGTAAATAATATAATTAAATCCAAATCCAAAAATCTCATAGTTGATGGACATATAAGTCATTTACTCAAAGTGGATTATATCGTAGTATTAAGATGCAATCCTGAGATAATATTAAATAGGCTAAAAGAGCGAAATTATCATAAAAACAAAATTAAGGAAAATGTGGAAGCGGAAATATTAGATGTTTGTCTTGTAGAGACTCTGGAAAATTCCGACAATGTGTATGTATATGAGCTCGACACCACAAACAGGACTGTGGAATCCATAGTAGATGAGATAATTGATGCCATAACTCACAAAAAAACCAAATATGGAATAGTTAATTGGTTAGATGATTATTTTTACATGATGGATTAACAATATAAATATGAATAATCTTTAAATACATATATATATTTTTAATCTATTTTTATAGGTAATATTATTTTTTAATTATCTTATTTTTACAAAAATTTAAAGTGATTGGTATGGATAAAACAAAAAACAGCAACAAATATATTCCAGAGGAAATTTACAATATTTTGAGAAAACAGCACTATCAAATAAAAGACCACAGTGCTGTTAAATTGTGTGGATGGGTGAGAAAATCACTTCTTGAAAACAAAAACTGCTATAAATCAAAGTTTTACGGGATAGCAACACATAGATGTATTCAATGTACACCGTCAGTAATTTGGTGTCAGCAAAATTGTATATTCTGTTGGAGGGTTCTTCCATCTGATTTAAATAAATGCGATAACAATAACATCAATAACCAAAATATTGGCTATAAATTGCCAAAATGGAAAGAACCTGAGGAAGTAATGAACGATATTTTTGAAATGCATAGAACCATTATAATGGGATATAAAGGTATACTGGATAGAATAGGAGAAAAAAAATTTAATGAAGCCATAAATCCAAAGCATGTTGCTATATCCCTATCAGGAGAGCCAACAGTTTATCCATATTTGAAGGAATTAATTGAGTTATTTCATAAAAAAGGTTTATCAACATTCGTTGTATCAAATGGGATTTTGACCGATGTAATAGCAGAAATAAACCCAACACAGTTGTATGTTTCACTTGATGCCTATGATTTGGACAGCTATAAAAAAATATGCGGCGGAAAGGAAGCTCAATGGGAAAAAATATTAAATACCCTTGATATACTTGAATCCAAAAAAAGAACCTGTTTAAGAACAACACTCATAAGAAACTACAACGATGATATAGAAAAGTTTATTCCACTCTATGAAAGGGCAAATACAAACTTTATAGAATTAAAATCTTATATGAACGTAGGATATTCGAGAAAAAGATTGAATCTTGATGATATGCTTAAACATGATGAAATAATTGATATAAGTAAAACTCTTGAAGAAAACAGCTTCTACAAACTTGAAGATGATTCATTTGACAGCAGAGTATCTCTTCTTGTAAATGAAAATAGAAAAATAAATCCAAAAATTAAATTTGACTATTAAATTATTTTTATTAAATTATTTATTATTGTGATAATATGCTTATAATACTTATAGGGCTTCCATCGGTGGGAAAAAGCACATTCTCAAAGAGATTATCAAAGGAACTTTATAAAAAAGGAATGGATAATATAATTTTGGGAACTGATTTAATAAGGGAGAGCTTTCCAGCATGGAAGGAAGAATATGAGGATTTTATAAAAAATTCGACATACTACTTAATAGACAATGCATTGAAAAATTATGCTGTAATTGTAGATGATACAAACTATTACAATTCAAAACGGCGGGATTTAATAAACATTGCGAAAAAGAACCGTAAAAATCATATTATTATTTATTTAAAAGCTCCTCTTGAATTTCTATTAAAAAGAAACATCGAAAGAGGGGCAAAAATACCAAATGAAGTAATAATAAATATGTTTAATAAGTTCGATGAACCAGGAAATAAATACAACTGGGATAAACCCGATATTATTGTAGATACTGCAAAAGATATTGATTATAATAAAATAATAACTAAAATAATAAATAAAAGCAAAAAACCATTTAAAGAAATGGAAGAAGTAAAAAAGGAAATATCTAAAAAAGAAACTATATTAAACGAAATTGATAAAATTACTCGAACAATTATGGGTGAATATATAAGAAATAACAAACCCAATAAAGATGATATTAAAAAAATATCGGAGCTCCGAAAAAATTATTTAAAAGAAGTCAAAAATAAAATCAACACGGATGATGATGATTACAACATAAAAAATATCAAAGAGGAATTTAAAGAATTATTGAATAATTCATAATTTAAACATCTTATGAAACCTTGTAATCCGTAAAATTCCTTCGGAATTTTAAGACTATAAAGTCTCTACGAGACTTTATAATCTGCAATAATCACTTCGTGATTATTGACTTACAAAGTCTCTACGAGACTTTATAATATCCAAATTTTGGAGAGTATATTTCAGCACTCTTTTTTAATTTTTCAAGTAAGTCCTCAACTTCTTTTTCCGATATGTTGTATTCTGATGCCTTTTCAATAATATTCTCCTCAGAAGCTAATCCATTATCTGATAATGCAGATAATTCCCTTATTATATCCATTATTTTATCCATTTTATCAACTTTTGATTTAGGGAGCTGACCCATTGCTTTTCCTATGTCGTATTTTCCAGTTTCAGGGTCATAAGCAACCTGATTTAAACACTCTTCAATAATATTTATGGCAACTTTTGCATCCTTTTCTTCGACCTTTTTTGATAATCTTGCCTTTGCATGCATCTCTGAAATTCTTATAGCAGCTTCCAACTGTCTGGCAGTTACGGGTATTGGGTTGTCCCCTTCTCCCAACTTTCTCATATTTATATAATAGTTTTTTATCAATTTTTTTGCAGGTTTTGTTAAATAAGGATTTTTTAACTTTGTTTCATCAACCTCCCCCATAAACAACGAATGATTATCTTCAAAGTATGCACAGGTTCGGGAATAGATTATATAATTCTTTATTAGGTTTTCATCCACCTTTATGCCGTCTATCTCAATAGGACCTAATATTTTATAGTCCTTAACTGCTGTTTCTATGTGAGTGTTTAAAATATGTTCGGCTATTTCCTCATCTCTCTTCCTATCTGGGAGGTCTTTTAGTGGAAATATTAAATCAAATCTACTTAAAAGAGGGGATGGTATATTTATCTGCTCTATTACTCCCAAATTTGGGTCGAATCTTCCACGCTTTGGATTACATGCTGCAAGAACAGCACATTTTGCAGGAAGTTTTACATTAATACCTCCCTTATTTACATGAATGGTCTGGGACTCCATGGCTTCAAGGATAAACTTCATTACATTTTTATCCACAGTGAGCTCATCTATACATGCCGTTCCCTCATTTGCCCTAACAAAAACACCGGGCTTTACAACCCATCCATCCCCTATTTCTGTGCTTTCCCTTACAACATTTGCCGTAAGACCTCCACCTGTTGCAGTGGTAACGGATGCGTAGGCATTTTGAGGATATAATCTCGCTATCTTCCTGAGCATTGTAGATTTACCAATTCCAGGGTCTGTGATTAAAAGTATGTGGCTGTCCTTTCTTAATTGAGAACCGTCAGGAAGAAACTTTGTGCATCCCTTTATCTGCTGTAAAAATATTGCCTTCTTTACGAGCTCATATCCCTTGATTTGAGGTATAAGATACTGGGATAAAATATCCATTATATTTTTTTTCTTTCCCAACTCATTTAATGTTTCCATCAAATCGTAATTGTTTATAATATCCCTTACCTCTATTTTTTGGAAGCTCTCATTTAATTTTATCCTGTTGCTTTTAACATATATTTCAAAAACAGGCATATTTGGTTTTGTAAATTTTTTCATAACTGTTCCAACAACATCTACTCTTCCAGAGTATAACCCATCGGAGTTTTCAAGAAATACCCTAATACTTCTTGGTGGGTCGTCGGGATTTTTCATAAGGTCTATGGGTTGTTGAATTTCCAATTCCTGTATATTTATATAGGTGGAACTATTCAAATCAAGGGACATTTCAGCCCCACAGTTTTTATTGTTGCAAAACATCTTTGGAAAGGTAAAATAATCATGTATGGTTTTATACTGTATATTCCCGCAGTTCCTACATACAAAACATGCTTTTTTTAATAATGCACAAACTTTTGCCGCTTTTATT
Organism: Methanothermococcus sp.; assembly: GCF_015523155.1. Classification (GTDB taxonomy): domain Archaea; phylum AGJL01; class Methanococci; order Methanococcales; family Methanococcaceae; genus Methanofervidicoccus. Next base: position 3,605 of record NZ_WAKW01000063.1, on the reverse strand, counting down.
ATATTTCCTTCAAATTTTACAAGTTTATTAATATCCGAGGAGTTTATCTCATCTATCTTTTTTTCGCATCCGAGGGGTCTTTTAAATGCTATTTGGATTTTTTCCAATTCCTTTTTTATTTTATTGTCATCCCCAAAGAGCTCCATATATGCTTCTTTAAATATATAAAAAATAGTTCCTTCAACCTTTGTAGGATTTTCTATGATTATATCGTTTATTTCGCAAATTTCGGGATAACTACTTAAAAAATCTTCTATATCAAACTCAAAAATATTATTTTCAATAAAATTTGATGAAAGATTTGTTTTTATATACTGCTTTATTTTATCGCCGTATGTGTTTAAAAAATGCTCTTCATCAAATTCCAAATAATCCAGTTCTTTATTCATAATATCCCTTAATTATGGGTTTTTGAATTCTAAATTTTTAAGTTTAAAAACGAGCTCCTTTAAATCTTCAATATTTTTAACCTTTATGTCTTTTTTTTGAGGGAATTTTAATATAACCTCATCAAATAAATTCATGTTCATAGGTTTTTTAATGAGGTAGTAATATCTCGATATGCAATTTATTCTCGCAGTTATGAGCTCACTTAGATAATTTAAACAGGCATTTATATTATTCATATCGTCGGTAATTAAATACCCTGATTTTTTTGATTTTAGAAATGCAATCCCAATAAGTATTTCTTCAAGTGGATATTTTATGAGCTCCTTTGATTTCTGCTGTTCCTTCTTTAATTCATAAAGGGATATTGCCAAATCTTGAAGGCTGTCCCACTGTAAATCAAAATCAACATTTCCGCTATCAATATCTTCCTTTTTAAGTTTCCACAGTGGAACTTCTTTATCATCAACTATTACCTCATATTCCAGACATTTTTGGAATAATACATCATAAACATCCATGTTTTCACTATTAAATTATTATTAATAAAATCACTGTATTTTGTAAATACTTATATGTAATATCATCATCAATCATTTAAAATCGTAAATATAAGAGGTAATATATTTATATTGTATGTTATATTTGCATTTATTATCCAAAAAACAGGTTTATTTCTCTTTCCGCACTCTCTTTTGAATCCGATGCATGTACTATATTGTCGGGTGTGGAATATGCAAAGTCTCCCCTTATAGTTCCAGCATCTGCTTCCAAAGGATTTGTTTTTCCAATCATTTTTCTAACAACAGAAATGGCATTTTCCCCTTCAATCACCATTGCCACAACCCTTCCCGATGTTATAAAATTTATAAGTCTTTCATAGTAATCCCTGCCTTTGTGTTCTTCATAATGTCTCTCTGCGAGCTCCCGCGAAATTGTTAGCATCTTCATATTTAATATATCAAACCCCTTATCTTCAAATCTCTGAATGATTCTACCCACAAGCTTTCTCCTAACTGCATCAGGTTTTAACATAACAAAAGTTTTTTCTTTCATAATATATCCCTTAAATATCCTTTTATCTAAATATTAAGGTAAAAATACATTATAAAATAATATATAAAGTATTATATTATAATAAGGTTTAAAGATAAATAAATAGTTAATGGTGAAATTGTGATATGTATAATAATGGGAAGTGAAAGCGATTTAAAAATTGCTGAAAAAGGGATAGATATTTTAAAAAAATTTGGTGTAGATTTCGAAGTAAGGGTGGCATCTGCTCATAGAACACCTGAACTCGTAGAGGATATTGTAAAAAACAGTAATGCAAGGGTATTTATAACAATTGCAGGACTTGCAGCACACCTTCCAGGTGTTGTGGCAGCATTAACAACAAAACCAGTAATTGCAGTTCCTGTTGAAAGCAAACTTGATGGAATAGATGCTCTTTTAAGCTGTGTTCAGATGCCTCCGGGAATACCTACTGCAACGGTTGGAATCGATAGAGGAGATAACGCGGCAATTTTAGCTGTTGAGATGCTTGCTATATCAGATGAAGAATTATCAAAAAAATTAAAGGAATTCAGAAAAAAACAGAAGGAAAAGGTTATGAAATCTGATGAAAAAGTTAAATATTTATTCTATTAAATATTATAATTTAATAAATAATTAGATTATTATTTAAATATTTAAATCCTAATTTTAATATTATAAAATAATATGGTGGAATTATGACTCAAATGACCGATGCCAAAAATAATATAATTACAAAAGAAATGGAATTTGTGGCAAAAGAGGAAAAAATAAATCCTGAAAAATTAAGAAAACTAATAGCAAAAGGATATGTTGTAATACCTAAAAATGCCCATAGAAACACGAAACCCATAGGAATTGGAGAGGGTCTAAGAACAAAGGTAAATGTGAATATTGGTACCTCTCCAGACTGCGTAGATATAGATATGGAAATAAGAAAAACAAAAATAGCAAATAAATACGGTGCAGATGCCATTATGGATTTAAGCACCGGTGGAGATTTGCCAAAAATAAGAAAGGCTATAATGCAAAATACCGATTTACCAATAGGGACTGTTCCTATATATGAGGTAGGTATAGAATCAAGAAAAAAATATGGTAGAGTAATAGATATGAATGAGGACATTATATTCAATGTAATAGAGAGGCAAGCAAAGGAAGGCGTAGATTTCATGACACTGCACTGCGGAATTACAAAAAACAGCGTCGAATCCTTAAAAAAGGATAAAAGAATTATGGGGGTTGTGAGTCGAGGAGGTGCCTTTTTAACGGCATATATTATGTATCATAATAAAGAAAACCCACTTTATGAACATTTTGATTATCTCCTTGAAATATTGAAGGAATATGATGTAACGCTAAGTTTAGGAGATGGAATGAGACCAGGGTGTTTGTGCGATAATACAGATAGACCCCAAATACATGAGCTCATAATACTTGGTGAGCTCGTAGATAGATGTAGGGAAGCAGGTGTTCAGGTGATGGTTGAAGGTCCTGGACATGTTCCGCTAAATAATGTGGAGACAAACATGAGAATCCAAAAATCACTGTGTAAAAATGCTCCATTTTATGTATTGGGACCTATTGTAACTGATTTAGCACCGGGATATGACCATATTACATCTGCCATAGGAGGAGCTCTGGCGGCATACAGCGGTGCAAATTTCCTATGCTATGTTACGCCAGCTGAACACCTTAGATTGATGAACGAAGAAGATGTAAAAGAAGGGCTCATAGCTTCAAAAATAGCAGCTCAGGCGGCTGATGTCGCAAAAGGAAATCCACTGGCATGGAAAATGGAAAAAGAAATGGCTATTGCAAGAAAGAATCACGACTGGGAAAAACAGTTTGAATTATCCATTGACAAAGAAAAACCTAAAAAAATGAGGGAAGAATTACCCTCTGCTGATGAAAAGGCATGCAGTGTCTGCGGTGAATTCTGTGCATTGTTAATGGTGGAAGAACTTGGAAAGCGATAATTTATTTTTTCGTATAATTCCATCGCTTTTTTTTTAAATCTTTTATTATAGTTTGCATCTGCACAGGATTTTTTTGCATACTAATAATTTATCAGTTACTTTAATCATGAGTATTTGCTGTGGTAAATTCTGCTCTCAAGGTATTCCTAACTTATCTACTGCTAAATGTAATTTAAAGCCTTTAAACATTCCTTCACTGTTAAA
>NZ_WAKW01000062.1 GCF_015523155.1 Methanothermococcus sp. | reverse complement strand
GGAAACCAAACCAATAGATGAAGGTAAATTTGGTTTAGGAATCCTTGAAAAACTTGCATTAACTAAAAAAGATAAAAATAGTAAAGAAATCGAGCATAGGAAGGAATTGGGATTGCCTGTTCCTTATTAATTAATATTTTTTTATTTTTTAAATGATTTATTAACTTTTAAATTATTCTAAAAAATATAAAAAATAAATTTTTGTTTATTCTTCTTTTTCTTCTTCTACCATTTTTACAAGAAGCACTGGACATTTAGCTTTTTTGGTAACCTTTTCAGCAACACTTCCCAACAACAATTTATCAAGACCAGTTTTTCCAGTAGTCCCCATTACTATTAAATCTACCTTTTTTCTTTCGGCATAATCCACAATCTCTTTTGCAGGATTGCCTTCAAGGATTTCGGATTTTATATCAACCTCCATTTCTTTTGCCCTATCTTCTATTTTTTTAAGAGCCTCTTTACCTTCATCCTCCAAAATCGCCTTCATACTTTCCCACAATCCTTCCGTTGGAAGCCCGATAAATGGAACAATATCTATTACATATATGGCATATACCCTTGAATTCATAAGTTTTGCTATTTCAAGAGCATGCTTTGCAGCTTCCATTGATACTTTTGAACTATCTGTTGGTATTAAGATTTTTTTATATATCATAAATCACACCTGTTGTTTTTAATTAATATAAATATTATTTTGGATAATGAAGTATATATTATTTATTAATTTATTAATTTTATTATTATTACTCTTTAATCCTATTTTATTTTTTTTCTCTTAATCATTTTGAATTTTTTCCCACCGCATTCGCAGGTTAAATTTTCTATTCTAATGTTTTTGCCGTCAATTTCATAAGTTTTACCACAATCTAAGCATTTGTAATATCTAATTGTAGGTTTTACCTCGCCCGTGTATAACTTAACTAAATCGATTTCGCCCTCTTCAAATTTTTTTAAGTTTTTTCCGATTAATCTGGCTAAAAATGTGGTATTTCCTATTATCTCAGAACCTTCATATATGTTAAATCCTGGTATGAGCTCATATATTACAAACCCCATACTGTTGATAATCCTTTGGAGCTCCAAATATTCATCTATCGGCTTGTGAGAAAATGCGAGGTATAATACACCTTCTCCGCCTTCTCCCAATCCTTCAACACCGCGGGATAGGAACAATTTTAAGCCATCCAATGTATAAGGAGGGTCTGTAAAAATTGTATCAAATATTCCCTTATACTCATTTTTTATTGGATTTCTAAAATCCTGTTTAATGGTTTTAATGTTTAAACCTTCCTTTTCTGAGATTTCACCTATCAAATTTAACAACCTATCGTCTATATCCATAACAACGACTTCATCACATAACCCACTCATTGCCGTAGGTATGGATGTTAAGTCGTCATCTCCAACAAATAAAATCCTCTTTCCCTCCAAATCCCCCCTATCTGCCATAAATGCTGCTCGATATGTAGCAGTTTCAGGGGTGGCAAAGGACTGGTCTATTGAGGTATTTACAGTAGGTCTCATTTTTGCATACTTTTTATGCTTTTTAAGTATATCTTCAAAGTATTCATTGAGAATTATGCCTTTCCCATTGCATATTGGACATTCTAAATCGTGATTTAATTTAAATTTTAAATTTTTTTCAATTAAATCCATACCATATTCTGAATATACAGCCCCCATTTTTTCCCTATTTAATATTCTGTTTCTCTCTAAAATCGTTCTTACCTTTGCAATTATTGGTAGGGGCAATTTCGTATATTGGGCTATTTTTTTCGTCGAAATTGGCTGATTTCTATATATACATCTTAATATATCCTCTACCGCTTTTTCTCCCTCTGCTATTTTTGTATCATTGGCTATTTTTGTTAAAAATGATTTAAATTCAATTTTATTTAGTGGTTTTGTTTCTTTTATTTTTTCTGCCTTTTTTCCCATTTTTCCAATTACTTTCATAATACTACCTAATTTAGTTTTATTCTTCTATATTTATTAATTATTATACTGCTTTATGATTTTTATTAATTTTATTCAATAGTGGCTTTTTCAAATAGATACATTCCGATGCTTAAAAACACCACACAAAGCACACTCAATATACCAAAATCCATTACTATTGGGAACTGCGATTTACCAATCAGAAAATACCTCATCCCATCAACAGCATAGGTTAATGGATTTATGTAGGCAAAAATCCTAATCCAAATAGGCAATGAACTAATAGGATAAAATGCTCCGCTTAAAAACATCAGTGGCAATGTTATCATATTCATTACTAAGCCAAATCCTTCTAAATTGTTCATTTTTAATGCAAAGGAAATTCCAATACTTGAAAATGTAAAAGCAAGTAAAACTCCAATAATTAGAACGGGAATTACTCCAAGTATGTTTATATGTGTGATAAATGCACACATCAAAAGTATGATTATTCCCCTAAGTATTGAAGTTGTGGAATCTCCTAAAATCCTACCAAATATCGCCTTACTTCTAGATACTGGTGCAACAAGGATTTCCTTTAAAAATCCGTAATCCTTATCGATTATAACAGACATCCCACTCATAAAGCTTGTTGTGAATATTGTTATGGCGACAATTCCCGGAACAAGATATGTTAGGTAATCAACTCCACCAAATAATGCCTTTGCCTCTGGAAAGTTAAGAGCTCTACTCCATCCAAGACCAAAGAATGTAATCCAAATAATTGGATGTAAAATTGTTCCAATAATTCTTGACCTTGCCCTCGTGAATCTCCTAATCTGTCTATATGCCATTGTTGTAATTACATTCATAGCATCCCTCTCCTTTTTGCAAAGATTTTTTTCATATCAAAGTTTCCACCCCTCTCTCTAATGGATTTTCCTGTTAAGTGGATGAATACATCATTTAGTGTTGGTTTTCTATAACTGACTTCTAAAATCTTCCAGCTATTTTTTAACGCTATCTCGAAGATTTTAGGTATTGATTCATTTGCATTTTTGACTCTTATTTCAAATATCCCGTTAATTATGTTGCTATTTCCAAAATGCTCATTTAATATATTTAATATATTTTTTACACATTCAGAGTCAAGATTATTTGCAAACTTTAAATAAATCATATCATTTCCAATCATACTTTTGAGCTCATCCACAGTTCCAATGGCAATGATTTTTCCATTATCAATTATGGCAATTCTATCTGCTAAACTTTCAGCCTCTTCCATGTAATGTGTGGTTAAAAAAATTGTCATATTGTATTCTTTTTTCATTCTCTCGATGTATTCCCAAATATGGCTTCTTGTCTGCGGGTCTAATCCAATTGTTGGCTCATCCAAAAATAATATCTCTGGATTATGAATTAATGACCTCGCTATTTCCAATCTTCTTTTCATACCTCCGCTGAATGTTTTAACCACTTTATTTGCATGATTTTCCAGTTCAACGAACTTTAACATACTATTTATTCTGTTCTTTAAATCGTCTCCTCTGTATCCGTAAATTCTACCATGAATATATAAGTTTTCATAGGCGGTCAATTCCCTGTCCAAAGTTGAGTCTTGAAAAACTATACCAATAATGTTTCTAACATCGTTTGGATGCTTAACTGTATCATAGCCAGCAACCTTAATACTTCCAGAAGTTGGTCTTAAAAGGGTTGTTATCATGTTTATTGTGGTGGTTTTTCCCGCACCATTTGGACCTAAAAATGCAAATATCTCTCCTTTTTTTATCTTAAAACTTACATCATTTACAGCAAAAGTTTCAAATTTTTTTGTTAAATTTTTCACTTCGATGGCGTATTTGTATTTTTTCATTATTAATCCCTTAACAAAATTAGTTTAATTTTTTTTGAAGATTTTACCATAACATTTTTAAGTTCCTTTTTCTGCTTTTCACTGAGATTTGGAATTTCTCTAATAACCATTACCATGGCTTCCTTCAATTCCCTTCCTCCTAAATTGTAAAATTCATTTACATTATTTATATGTTCAAAAATCTTTTTTATTTTTTCACTGTTTTCTATTAAATATTTTTTTCCCTTATCTGTAATTTTGTACAATATTTTGGGCTTTCCATTATTTCCATTATTATTTAATAGTTCTTTTTTTTCATCTGTTATGTTATTATATTTGGTATATTCAATACACTCAATATATCCGCTTCTTTTTAAACTTTGAAGTGCTGGATAGATTACCCCAGAACTCGGTTTATAGTTTATAAAGAGCTCACTTAATTTTTGCATCAAGGCATATCCATGCAATTCTTCTCCTTTTAAAAGATAGAGTATCAATAATTTTAGAGAACCTCTAATTTTTTCAAAATTTTTCATGTTATCCCGTTTATCCCAAGTTGTATAAATTTAAGATTTTTTATATATCTATAAATACATATCTATAGTTCTATATATAATTAGGTATATTATTATATCTTTATTTATGTATAATATCTTAAATTATAAAATATAAGTTACAACATAAAAAATAATTTATCAATATTTTTTGGTGATGCGTGTGGCAATTATAGATATTGAGGTCATCATAAGCTCAGTTAAAATATCCTTAATATATACTATAAAAATATCCATTATTGTATTGATTTCAATGTTTGTAATGAATTACATAATAAACACCGGCATAATGAAAAAATTTTCAGAGCTCATGGAACCTATTACAAGACATTTAAATATGAATCCCCTTTCAATATCCTCGATTTTAGTATGTTTTTTTAGCCCATCAGTTGGATATTCTATACTGGCAGAGGGATTAAAGGATAAAAAATTGGATGAAAGGGAAATAATTGGAACATCTCTTGCAAATTCATTTCCATCTGTATTATCACATACTTTCACATTTTTTATACCTGTTGTTATTCCAATACTGGGATTAACTGGATTATTATTTGTTTTAATTAGATTGGGCGTAGCATTTGCAAAGAGTATAATTGGGACCATATATTTGAGCATCATTTCAAAAAAGGCAGATTTTGAAGTGCCAGAAATTAATAAAATGGATAAAAAGAAAAATTTAGAAAAATCATTAAAAAGCACTTTAAGGTTTTCAGGAAGATTGATTCCAGTTATGCTTATTACCATGTTTTTGGTCATCTACTTATCTAATATTGGAGCTTTTGATCATCTAAATAATTTAGTAAGCCCAATAACAAATATTCTTGGTTTAAATCCAAATGTTGGACTAGTGTCCTTAACCGAAATAATGAATGTTCAGGCAGCTATTGTAATGGCAGGGGGATTTCTAAACGAAAATATGTTAAGTTCAAGGGAGGTTTTGATAGGTCTTATTATTGGAAATGTATTGACCTTTTCAACAAGGTATGTTAAGCACTCCTTACCTTTACATGTTTCTCTATTTGGAACAAAGCTTGGAACAAAAATTGTAATGATTAACGCTGCAATTACTCTATTATTGGATATTATTATAATAGGAGGGTTGTTAATTCTATAATTTTGATATAAGTTCATTTTATGGAATATTCTATGTGATAGCATGAAATATTTAATATTAAAAATAACAAATAGATGCAATCTAAACTGTATTTATTGTTATGCAAATAATAATGATAATAATAGCAATATCGATGATAACAATAATAGTAATAATAACAATGATAGAGATAATAGCTGTAAAAAAGATATGGACTTTAAAACTGCAAAAAATGCCATTGATTATATTTTAAAAACTGATCACAATCTAAAAATCCAATTCACAGGGGGAGAACCGCTATTAAATTTTAAATTAATTGAGGATATAGTAAATTATTGCAATAAAGCCCACACTAATAAAAATATTTCTTATGCAGTTCAAACAAACGGAACACTATTGAATGAAGAGATAATTGAAAAAATTAAAAAATTAAATATAAATATTGGGGTAAGTATCGATACAGCAGATATAAAAGACAACACTTTGAGACCATATAAAAATGGGAGCTCATCAACATTGGATACCATAAGAGGAATATATTTATTAAAAAATAACAAAGTCCCATTTGGGATTACAACAGTGGTAACCAATAAAAATTTGCCACATATTAAAGATTTTGTGGAATATCTTATGGCATTGGGGATTAAAAGTATAAGTTTTGATTTATTAAAGCCAAAGAAGAAAGAACATTTAAAATTAATGCCTAATGAAAATGAATTTAACAAAATCTTAAAGGACTTAAATAATTATCCTATTTATATAAAAAACCTACAAAAAAGACCGAAAGATAAATACTGTTATCTAAATAGCGGGGATTTGTTATTTGTTAATGAGGTTGGAGATATTTACCCATGTCCAACATTGGAAGGCTATTTTTATATGGGAAATATAAATAATACTAATAATAAAGAAAAATTAACATTATTTAAAATTAAATGTGATTACTGTTTTGCAAAAAGGTTTCTTGTTAATAAACTAATAAATTAATGTTGGTGAAATGATGAAAATTGGTGTATCCAGTAGTATTTTTTTAGATTCTGGTAAAAATTTAGAATATTCATTGGAATTTTTAGAAAAAAAGGTTGAATATGTTGAATTGGTTTGTGATGGCAATATAAATGTCATGGAGAAAGAAAATATTGATGTTCCCTATTCTTATGATTTAAATTACACACTACATTGCCCTTTAACTGATTTAAATTTAGCTTCTTTTAGGGAGAAAATAAGAAATGCCAGTTTAGATTTTGTTAAGGATATTTTAAAAACTGCTGATAGGGTTAATGCAAATTTGGTTGTTCTGCATCCGGGTTATTGTGTTTTTAAATATGATTATAAAAAAGCATCAAATGCACTGATAAAATCTTTAAAAGATTTGAATGATATTCAAAAGGAGTATTCTATAAAAATAACCATTGAAAACATGCCGTCGTATAACATGTTTATGTTTAGAGAACCTACGGATGAAATTATAAATAATTTAGGAGATTTAAGTATTACCTTTGATATCGGACATTCTTTTTTAAATAAAAATATAAGTAAATTTTTAGATGATGAATTAATTGAAAAGATAGCCCATATCCACATTCACGATAATAGTGGGGAGTTCGATGAGCATCTATGTATTGGAAAGGGCAAAATTGATTTTAAAAAGTATGGGGGTAAAATCAAAAAAATAAAGTGTATAAAAATGATTGAAATGCAGAATAAAAGCCTTGATGATTTGGATTTGTGCATTGAACGATTAAAAAATTTATTAATTTAATATTTATTTCTTTAAATATATTATATCTTATTATTCGAATTTAAATTAAATTATATATTGGATTAAACAAAGTAAAAAATAATAAATATAGTTGGAGTGTATAGCTTTTCATAAATATATTATGGTATGTTATAATTGTTATATTAATTAATATAGTTACTTTACGAAATTCGTATTTATAATTGCATAACCTACGGAATCTGCACGGTAATTGTTATATGTTTATAACTATAATTTTATAACAATATAACTTTTTTTGGTGATTAAATGATAAGTAGTAAAAAATACGGCAATTTTAAGATAGAGATTATCAAAAAGGATGGGGCAAAGGAAAAATTTAATATAAACAAATTGGTTAAATCCCTCTTGAATTCCGAGGTAGATTATGAATATGTAGATTCTATTGTTAGCGTTGTTTGTGGCAAGATTTATGATAAAATCTCCACGGATGATATAAAGCGTATTGTATGTGAGGTTCTTAAAGAAATAGATAATCAAAAAGGAACAAAATATGCAAAAAACTATCAGTTTAAAAATGTCTTAAAGGTCAGAACTTCAAAAAATGAATTTCAACCATTTGATAAAAACAGTATAATATCCACCCTTATAAACGAAACAGGTTTGGATAAAAAAACATCTTCTAAAATCAGTAGTGAGATTGAAAAGGAAATAAAAAAATTAGATTTAAAATATCTAACTGCACCGATGATAAGGGAGCTCGTAAATGCAAAATTAATTGAGCATGGATTGGAGGAGTTCAGACAAAAACACACAAGATTGGGAATCCCCATATATGACATTAAAAAACTCATAAATCAGGGAAGTAGAGAGAATGCAAATTTAATGCACAATCCAGAATCAATTCATAAGTGGGTGGCAGACGAAACAATGAAGCAGTATGCCCTATTGGAGGTATTTCCAAAACATATAGCCGATGCACATATGAAGGGAGACATACATTTGCATGATTTAGAATACGCTGCAATAAGACCAGTATGCTGTCAGCACGATTTAAGGAATTTCTTTATGCATGGTTTAAAGGTTGATGGGACGGGAAGACACACAAGTGTTTCAAAGCCTGCAAAACATGCTGAGGTAGCAATACAGCATGCTGCTAAGGTTTTAAGTGCGGCACAGTGCGAAATGAGTGGAGGTCAGTCCATAGACGAATTTAACATATGGCTTGCACCTTATATGAAGGGATTACCATACGACAGAATAAAACAGCTTATGCAGATGTTTATTTACGAAATGAACCAAATGTATGTGGCTAGGGGAGGCCAGTCTCTAGTGAAAGATGAATTAATATTTATAAAAGAAGATGAAAACTTAAAAATTTGTAAGATTGGAGAATATATAGATGAAGCAATGGAAAAATATAAAGATAAAATAACAATTAATGGCGATACAGAAATATTATATTTAGATGAAAATGATGAAGTATATACCATATCTGTAAATGTCAATACTGGTGAATCAGAATTTAAAAGAGTTTATGCCCTATCAAGACATAAACCCTATAGTAAAATCTACAAAGTTATTGGTAAAGATGGAACAACAGTATCTATTACGGAAGACCACTCATTATTTAATTACAATGAAAATGGACAACTTGTGCAAGTAAAACCAAAAGAAATGAATCATATAATTAGAAACTTTGATAATCCATATACTATTGAATATAAAATTGGAGATTTAATTGATACAAAATATGTAAGGTCAGAATCAAAATACAATAGCAGACAAAATGATATTCCTGAGAAACTTGAAATAACCAAAGAATTATGTCAATTTTTAGGATTATTTGTTGCAGAAGGAAGTTATGGAACCAACAGCATAAGGATAGCAACAGTGGATGATGATATTATTGAATTTATGGAAAAATTCATAAAAGATATTAATGAAAACATTACATTAAGTGTTAAAACTGATGATAATGAAGTTTCATTTACAAACAAAGGACTGTATGAATTCATTAAAAATGTAATGTGTATAAATAGCGGAGCTCCAAATAAAAACATTCCTGAATTTATATTAAAAGGAGATGAAGAAATAAAAAAGGCATTTTTAGGAGGCCTTATAAGTGGAGATGGCTATATTAGTAAGAATGGAAGAGTCCAGGTATATACAACATCGGAACAATTGCTTGGACAACTGCATATTTTGTTATCTGGACTAAATATGATGTATTCACTAAGTAAAGTTAAAGAAGAAGGGGAACAGATTAAAATTAAAGGCATAGATACTCAAAGGAACCATAAATTGTATGTAATTGAAATAGCGAAAATCGGCACCGATGTGTTAAAGGAGTATGTTATTCCAAACTATAAAAAAGATAGAATAAAAGGTTCAGATTACGAACAGTTAAGTTATGATTACAGAATAATAAAAGAATACCTAAGAAATATTGCTAACAAAAAACCATATGATGATTGTGCATGGAAATCATCAGATAGAAAATTAAAATTAAATACTTTGGAAAAAATTGAAGAAATAAATCCTGATTTAAAGGATGAAATAACCAAGTTTAAATTGAATGTACCCTTTGAAATAAAAGAGATAAAAGAGATTGATTACGAAGGATATGTTTATGATTTAAGCGTTGAAGATAATGAAAATTTCATTACTGCAACAGGAATATTGTGTCATAATACCGTATTTAGTAGTATAAATTTAGAATTAGAGGTTCCAGATTTTTTAAAAGATAAACCAGCAGTGATTGCAGGAACAACAAGGGGAACCTATGGTGAATATGAAGAAGAGGCTAAGATGATATTGGAGGCATTGATTGATGTAATGATGGAAGGGGATGCAGTTGGAAAGCCGTTCTTATTCCCAAACTTCATCGTAAAATTAAGGGAGAAAGCATTTAGCGATGAAAATAAAGAACTGATGATAAAACTTCACAAACTGAGCAGTAAATGGGGATTGCCATACTTTATAAATATGCTTCCAGACTGGCAGGCAAACAACACCAACGCCATGGGATGCAGAACCAGATTAAGCGGAGATTGGACTGGGAATACTGAAAACGATACCCTTAGAACTGGAAATATGCAGTGGTATACACTTAACCTTCCAAGAATTGCCTATGAGGCGGGAGGGGATGACGACAGATTGTTTGAGATAATCGATGAAAAATTGGCAATACTAACAGAGGCCTTACTCATAAAACACGATGTTACTACAAAAATACTAAATAATAGAATAATGCCTTTCATGACTCAGAAATTCGACGATGAACAATATTATAGATATGACAACACCACAAAAACCTTTGGATTTGTCGGTTTAAACGAATTGCTAAAATTCCATTTAGGGGAGGAATTACATACTTCAAAAGATGCAGTGGCCTTTGGAGAGAAGGTTATCCAGCATATTAGAAATTATGCAGATAATTTGAAAAAAGAAACCGGTTTAAGATGGACAGTAACTCAAACACCTGCTGAGAGCACAGCGGGTCGCTTTGCAAGGTTGGATTACAAGTACTATAAGGATGAAACAAAATCTGTTGTAAATGGTGATTTGACAGATGTGAGCTCACTATATTATACAAATTCATCACATGTTAAGGTTAATTCACCAACTACACTTGGTGAAAAAATAAGAATTGAGGAAAAATTCCATCCGTTGTGTAATGGTGGGCATATAGGACATTTCTGGAATGCTGAGGCTTATGCAGACCCAGAGGTTTTGATGGATATAACAAAGAAAATAGCAGAAAAATCTAATATTGGATTCTGGACTTACACGAAAAATCTTAGTATTTGTGAAAACTGCGGTAAGGGTATGGCAGGGTTAAGGGACATATGCAGCCAGTGTGGAAGTTCTAAAATTCAAAAGTTCAGCAGAATCACAGGATATTTACAAAATGTTTCAAACTGGAACAGTGCAAAAAGGCAAGAATTAATAGATAGGAAGAGCAATATTCCTAGAATTTAGGTTATGTTCCTATAAATGAGACTTATTTTTTATATTTAATTTTTTATATTTTTTTAGAAGTTGCAGAAAAAACTGTTATATTTTAGCTTATAATTCACAATATATGGGGCAGTATGAAAAAAACCACATATAACAAACTTGTAAGGGATAAAATTCCAGAGATTATTAAAAAAAGCGGTCATAAGCCGATAGTGTATATTGCAGATGATAAAGAATATATAAACAGATTATATGACAAATTAATAGAAGAAATTGAAGAGTTTAAAGAAAATCCATCTCCTGAGGAGTTAGCAGACATTTTAGAAGTTTGCGAAACTATTGGGGCATATTATAGGATATCCCTTAATGAAGTTAAAAAAATAAAAAATAAAAAATTCGAAGAAAGGGGGGGATTTTCAAAAAAACTTATTTTAAAAGAAGTAATCAAGGATGATTAATATGGGGGACGATTACGAAACATTAAAGGTAGTATATCAGGAATACCAAAGAATAAAGAAACATTTGGGACATAAACCCAATAGAGTCGAAATGTTTAAGCATATGAATAATAATCTATATCAAAAAATCAGAAGTAATTCTAATATCAATATATTTAGAAATTATTTAGGTTTTTTAGATAAATTTGGTGAGCTCTCTAAGGAGGAAAAGGAAGTCCAAGAAATTGCAGGAGATTTTTTAAATATGATGGAAAGAACACGAATGACGAAAACCTATAAAATCCCTCTTTTAAAATCCTTTATAAGATATAATGGCATTTCTTTAAAATGTAATGAAGAAGATATTTACAGGAGTTTTAAAGAATTTTACGATAATCCAGAGAATTCCTTAGATATGGAACGGCATAAAAGAACCAAAAATTTTAAAAAATGGAGTAAATGGGATTATGTAAAATTAGCAAAGGAAAATCCAATAAAATTTTTGATAAAAACAGAAGGAGAATATTTTAAAATGGATGGCAATTATTTTTGCTTAACTGAACAGTTGAAGCCAGTTGTAGATAATAAAATCTTTGTGGATAATTACATAGACATATTAGAATTTAGGCGTTTGGAATATTTTAGACATCATCGCTTATTTTAATCACAAAGTTATATGCTGTTGAATATTAGTTATATCATTAAATCAAAATAATAATTTATATCATATATAAGGCAGAATCTACTAAATAGTTTGAAAATTCAAAAACCCATTTATTATTGTTATTATTTTATTTTTTCCTTGTATTTAAGAGATTTTGATTATTTTAGTTT
>NZ_WAKW01000061.1 GCF_015523155.1 Methanothermococcus sp. | reverse complement strand
TTGATGGGACAGGTGATGAAATTAACAAGAGGAAGGGCAGAACCTAAAAAGGTTGTAGAAATTCTAAAAAAGAAATTATAAAAATTAATTAAAAACATTAATAGCATTTATATACTCCGAATTTTTAAAAATCGATATTTAGTTTTTATTTTAGATATACTAAACATTTCGAGCGTATATTTGCATAATAAAAATAAATAAAAAGAATAAATAAAAAATAAAGAAATTTTACCAATATTGTTGGTAATACTTTTCATAATTTTTCTAGTACCATTTTTACCAAGGTAGTATATAAAAGCAAGAATTCTTGAAATTTATACGAACCATAGTGGTAAAAAATCCGAAAGATTTTGACTTACACACCGAGCTCACATAATATAGAACAAAAATTAATTAATACTTAAAAAATAAAAAAAGAATCTAAAAAATCAAAGCTATTATACAGCATAATTAATTTTTATAATTTCTTTTTTAGAATTTCTACAACCTTTTTAGGTTCTGCCCTTCCTCTTGTTAATTTCATCACCTGTCCCATCAAGAAGTTCAGTGCAACCTTGTTTCCACTTAAATAATCTTGCACTGCCTGAGGATTATTTTTTATTGCCTCATCACAGGCATTTTCGAGAACATCATCGGAGGTAATTACAGTTAAACCGAGCTCATCTATAATTTCTTTTGGTGATTTTTTACCTCTATTTTCAACCATTATTTCAATTACTTTTTTACCAATCTTCTGGCTTATTGTTTTACTGGTTATTAATTTTATCAATTCGGTTAAATGTTCAGGTTTTAAATTACTCTCAAAGAAATCTATTTTATTGTATGCCAACACCCTTCTTAATTCATTTCTTATCCAAGTTACTGCAAGATTTACATTTTCCTCATTTACTCCAAGGTCATTTACAACCTTTTCAAACACATCCGCAAGAGCTAAATCAGAAACAAGCACCTTTGCATCTTCCATTTTTATATTGTATTGTTCCACAAATCTCTTTTCTTTTTCCATTGGTGTTTCTGGCATCTGAGCTTCCACTTCTTTTACCCAATTTTCATCTATCACAATAGGTTGAAGGTCGGGGTCTGGAATATATCTATAATCATCTGCGGTTTCTTTGCTTCTCATTCCTTTTGTAATCATTTGGGATTCCATAAATGCCCTAGTTTCCCTTTTAATTTTTCCCCCTCTCCTCAGTATGTTCTTCTGTCTAATGAATTCATACTTTAAAACTTTATAAACTCCTTTAATGGAATTGACGTTCTTTACCTCAACCCTGTTTCCTTGGATGCCGTTGTAATTGACAGATATATTCACATCTGCCCTCATTGTCCCTTCGCCTCTCAAATGACCTATATATCTGAATAATCTCATGAGCTGTTTTAAAAACTCTCTCGCTTCCTCTGGGTTTTTTATGTCTGGCTCAGATACTATCTCAATAAGGGGTATCCCGCTTCTATTGTAATCCACCACTCCTAAATCAGGCTTATACTGTCCAGGGTCTTCTTCAAGATGCACCTCTGTAATACCAACACCTAAAAAATTTCCATTAACTCCTATTGGAACGGATGTTCTTTGGTATCCACTAGGTAAATCAGGATAATTGTAGTGTTTTCTCTGGAAGTAAATGTCTTTATTTAAAACTATCTCACATCCGAGCATTTTTGCCACCATAATTGCTATATCCACAGCCTTTTTATTTGGTGGCATTGGTCGAGCTCCGGGATGTGAAATACACACAGGGCAAATATTCGTGTTTGGTGGGACATCGTTATAATTTGTAGGGCATCTACAAAACAATTTAGATTTTGTATCAACCTGAACATGTATTTCCAATCCACATTTCATAGAAACTTTTTCATCCATGCAATCACCGTAATAGTATAATTTTAATTATTTTTAAATAATATTATAACCACTATTTAAAGTTTTTACAAAATAGCATGAGGAGATAAAAAGTAATATAAAGATAAAAAATTAAATCAGTAGATTTATGCCTTCCATCACAGCTTCAACAGATGCTCTTACAATATCCCCTTGGGAATTCTTAACCTCAACCACTTCATGACCTCTTCTCAACTTAACAACCACTTCAACAAGGGCATCTGTTCCACCGCCGATGGATTTTACATGATAATCCTCCAAGGTAATATCTGCAACACCACTTAATGCCTTCCTTATAGCATTTATTGCTGCATCCACAGGACCAACACCAAATGCAGTTTCTATAAGTTGTTCCTTTTTGCACTCATCTGCAAAGTTTAGCCTTATTGAAGCCACAGGTGTGATTTTATTCCCAGATACAACAGTGAGTTCATCCAATATTATTTTTTCTTCAATAGATTCCCCTTTTACTTCGTTTATTATGGTTTTTAAATCAATATCTGAAATGTATTTTCCCAAATCTCCAAGATTTTTTATTTTATTATATACCTTTTCAAATTCTTCATTTGTTAATTTTATATTCATTAGTTCCAGTTTATATTTCAAAGCAGCCTTTCCACTATGTTTTCCAAGTATTATCCTTCTTCTATTCCCAACAGATTGGGGGGGTATAGGTTCATAAGTCTGAGTGTTTTTAATAAGCCCATCAACATGTATTCCTGCCTCATGGGCAAAGGCGTTATCTCCAACTATTGCCTTGTTTGGTGGAACTGGGAGTTTCATCAATCTTGATACAACTCTGGATGTTTCATATAGTTTTTCAGTCTTTACATTCGTTTTAATATTATAGAGTGTATGAAGTGCCATTACAACCTCTTCAAGTGATGAGTTCCCTGCTCTTTCACCTATTCCATTTACTGTAAGATGGCACTGCTGAGCTCCTCCTCTTATTGCTGAAATTGTATTTGCAGTAGCCATTCCAAAATCATTATGGCAGTGGGCAGATATAGGGACGGGCACATTTTCGCTTAGGGTTTTGAATAACTCAAAAGACCGTTCTGGCGTTAAAACTCCAACAGTATCACATACGCATGCCCTATCTGCTCCCAACTCTGCACCCCTATTGAAGAGCTCTATTAAAAAGGCTACATCACTTCTTGTGGCATCCTCTGCGGAGAGCTCCACAATTAAACCATGTTCTTTTGCATGTTCAACAGCTTTTAGTGCTGATTCAAGTGTTTCCTCTTTTGTTTTTCTCAGTTTGTATTTCATATGTATTTCCGACGTTGGAACCACAAGATGAACACTATCTACATCACATTCAAGAGCATAATCTATATCAACAGGTAGAGCTCTAACAAAGGAACATATTTCAGCATTTAAATCTTGCGAAGTTATAAGTTTTATAGCTTCTCGCTCCCCCTTGGATGTTATAGCACTTCCTGCTTCTATTATATCTACCCCTAATTCATCCAGTTTTAAAGCTATTTCAAGTTTTTCATTTGGAGTTAAAGAAACCCCTGGGGTTTGTTCTCCATCTCTTAATGTGGTATCAAATATCTTTACCATAAAAATCACTCAAAATTTTATATTATAATTTTTTTACATTTATAAAATAAATCTTGATAAATTATTCTAATAAATTTATAAAAACTTTTTTATATATAATATTTATAATAAGTTTTATTTTATAACAGTGCTATTTAAATTCTTACTATAATGTATAAGGAAAATATTATTTTAATTATATAAATTTTAGGTGATTTTGTGGTTACAGTAATGAAATTTGGTGGAACTTCCGTAGGAGATGGAAAAAGAATAAGAAATGTGGCAAAAATAGTAATAAACAAAAAAAAGGAAGATAAAGATGTTGTAGTTGTAACCTCTGCAATGACTCAAATAACAAATTCCCTTGTAGATATTTCTAAACAGGCATTAGATGTAAGGGATATTGCTAAAATCAATAATTTTATAGAAGAGATAAAAGAAAAACACGAAAATGCCATAGTAGATGCAATTAAGAACGAAAAAATAAAAAATGAGGTAAGAAAAGTAATCCAAAGTTCAATAGACGAACTGGAAAAGGTATTAATAGGTGTGGCATACCTTGGAGAATTAACTCCAAAATCTAAGGATTACATACTTTCATTTGGTGAAAGATTATCAACCCCAATTTTAAGTGGAGCTATTAGAGATTTGGGATATAAATCATTATTCCTTACAGGTGGTGAAGCAGGAATTATTACAAATGATAATTATGGATGTGCAAGGGTGTTGAAATTAGAGGTTAAACAAAGGATATCCCCTCTATTAAATGAGGATATAATACCCGTTATTACAGGATTTATTGGTGGAACAGAAAAAGGAGAAATAACAACATTTGGAAGAGGTGGAAGTGATTATTCAGCTGCATTAGTTGGTGCAGGTCTTGAAGCAGATATGGTTGAGATATGGACTGATGTCAGCGGAATACTTACCTCAGACCCAAGAATAGTTAAAAATGTCAAAAGAATTCCAAAAATGTCATACATTGAAGCTATGGAGCTTGCATACTTCGGTGCAAAGGTTCTTCATCCAAGAACAGTTGAACCATTGATGGAAAAGAAGATCCCTTTAAGAATTAAAAATACATTTGAACCTGAAAATGAGGGAACATTAATTACAAATGACCAGGAATTAAGCGACAATATTATAAAGGCAATATCTGCCATTAAAGATGTATTTTTAATAAATATATTTGGTGCAGGTATGGTTGGAGTAAGTGGCACAGCCGCAAGAATATTCTCAGCACTTGGAAGAGCTAATGCAAATGTGATATTGATTACTCAGGGTTCTTCTGAAACTAACATCTCCATTGTAATATATGGGGATGGAGTAGAGGCTGAAAATTGTATAAAAGAACTTAAAAAAGAGTTTAAGAATAGCCCGCTGATAAAAGATATATCAATCGATAATAATGTATGCGTAGTTTCAGTAGTGGGGGCAGGTATGAAAGGCTCCAAAGGCATAGCTGGAAAACTCTTTGCCGCAGTTGCTGAAAGTGGAGCAAATATAAAGATGATAGCTCAGGGTTCATCTGAGGTGAATATATCATTTGTAATTGGTGAGGATGAGCTCGAAAAATGTTTGCAGACACTCCACAAAACATTTATTGAAAATAAAAAAAATAAATAAAAAAGAAAATTATTTTATTTTTATTTTATTCCAATACCTTTTTATTTTTTGGGTGGTTCTTTTCCTTATCTATTTCCATCTGTTTTAAAATTGAACCCAAAGCATCCTTCAATACCTCTATAAAGTCCCATCTCTGTTTTTCAGCCACGAGTTGAATATCTTCACCCTCCATTTCTATTCTTTTTGTGGCGGATAATTTAGGTTTTCCCTCTGCAACATAGAGTTTTCTCGGAGTTTTTACATATATTTTAACATTGTAGTAGGGAACTCCTCCTTTATCGTGTTCTTTTTTTATTACAATTTTAATCCAGTGAAGTCTTTTAGACTGTTTTGCTATCTTTTTAACTTCTGTCATTAATATTCTTTCTGCGAGTTCTTTCATTTCTTCATCGAACTCACCACATAGATCCACTTCGATTACAGATTCTTCTTTAAATTCTTTAAGATACTTCATTATGTCGATTCTTGTAACAATTCCTCTTAATGTTCCTTTTTTAGTTATTGGAACCCCTCTTATATCGTGTTTCTCCATTAATTTTGCTACATCAACAATGGAAGATTCTATATCAGCGGTAATAATTGGCGAATTCATAATAATAGATACTGGTTGAGCCATTCTTGGAACTTTTTCCCCTGCATATTCTCCAATGGTCATCTTTTTCTTAGGCTTAAATACTTTTCTTAATATATCATCCTCTGTAACAATACCCGTTGGATTTCCTTCTTTATCGAGAACTATCAATCTTCCTATGTTATATTTTTTCATTAAACTTCTAGCTTTGCCTATACTCTCATCTTTATCAATGGTGATTGGGCTTTTTGTCATTATTTTAGTCACTTTGACATCTTTTAGGAGCTCAGAATTAGCAGCTCTTTTCATTATATCATAATCTGTTACAATCCCCGCCAATTTTCCTTTTTCATCCACAATAGGTGCAGCTCTTTGACCACTATTTATTATTTCACATACTCCCTCTATTACAGGAGTGTTTTGATTTATGCAATGCGGTTTAAACATTAAACCATCAACATTTTCATTTAATGATGATGCTAAAAGAAGGTCATGTATTGTCACCATGTATATTTCATTTTCATCAATTACTATTAAATTGTGAAAATGATTGTTTTCCATTATTCCTATGGCTTTGGATATTGGAGTATCTGGGGTAATTGTGATTACATCTTTTGTAGCTATATCGATTATGGGTTCATTTAACATACATACACCTCTTATCGTGTTTGATAATATAAATAATAATATAAATATAGAATAATAATATAATATAGTATTTAAACTTTTTATAAAATTACTAACCGTTTGATAGGGATTTTTATATATATAAAGATTACCTTTATAATGTATAAGTTAAAACTTTAATTATTTCTAATGTTAAGTTATTCTTACTATTTTACTAAATCAAGTTCTTTTATTAAGGCTCCAATCTTTGAGGGGTTTATTATATTTACATCTATCTTTTTATCTTTTACAGTTATTTCAACTGTTCTTTGACCTTCAACAGATAGTTGAAGACCCACTCCTTTTTTTTCAAGAGTGTCTATTATTCCCACCAGCATTTCCATATCCATACTATCACTTTTTTGCTTTATAATATTTATTCATTTTTTTCTATCTTTTTAAATTTATCACAGGCGTTCTCAGCTGCAAGAGCAAGCGGGTCAATTACCATTGAAACTGGCGGAGCGTAGCAGAACTCTATATTTGCCAGTTCATTGCAAGTCATATTTTTCACAATACCTATGGATACTGCATCCACTCTTTCGGCTACCCTTTCGCCCCCCACAATCTGACATCCTACAATATTTTTATTCATATCACATATTAATTTAACTTCTATTAATTTTCCACCTGGATAATATCTTGCCCTTGTAAGTGCCCTTGCCTTTCCAACTATAACTTCAAGTCTGTTTTGATGAGCTCCGAGCTCACTCATACCTGTGCCTGCCATTTCAATATCTCCAATTTTTGACACCATAGCATTTAAAACTGGATTGAATTTAGCTTCAATACCTACAATATTTTTTCCTGCAACTTTGCCCTGTCTTACAGCTGTTGTTCCAAATGGCGATAATGTAATCTGCTTTGTGATTAAATCCACAACTTCCACACAGTCCCCAACTGCATATATATTTGGAATTGAAGTTTGCATTTTTTCATTTACCCTTATAGCCCATCTCCCTATTTCACAACCTGCTTTTTTTGCCAGTTCTATGTTTGGTCTTACACCTGTTGCCATAATAACCATATCACATCCGTAGAACTCCCCATCAATTACTGCACCATTTACTTTGCCATCCTCATCTCCAACAATCTTACCCAATGGTTTTTCAAGTATAAACTTAATTCCAACATCCTCTTCTAAATATTTCATAACAATTTTAGCCATATCTATATCCAGAGCTCGTGGTAAAATTTGAGGTGCCATCTCAACAACTACTACATCAAGTCCGAGCTCCTTCAATGCGTATGCTGTTTCAAGTCCAATTGCACCTGCACCTGCAACTATTACACTTTTTGAATTTTCCGCATACTCTTTTATTCTCATGCCATCCTCAATTGTCCTTAGTTTAAAGACACCTTTTAAATCCACTCCTTCAATCGGTGGAACAAAGGGAGAGCCCCCAGTAGCCAAAACAAGGTAATCATAAGTTAATTCTATTTCATTGTTTTCTTTATCTTTATATGTTATTTTATTATTCTCTGAATCCATATCCAAAACTTCTGACTCTGTAATTACATCGATATGTCTATCTCTTTTGTATTCTTCAGGTGTATGCATTATTATATCTTCAAATGAAGGTATTTCGTTGCATATTACATAGGGAATAGCACATGGTGAATATGCTATATGTTTATCCTTTGTAATTACCACTATTTCCATTTCTTTATTATATCTTCTTATGGTTGAAGCCGTGGTCAAACCTGCGGCTCCACTTCCGATTATAATAACTCTCATTTCTTCACCTACTATTACACTATATTACATATATATCATTTACATTATGATTTTAATAATATTTTAATTTATGTTAGTTATGTATTATAATAAAATATCCTTTGATATAAAATACTATAATATATAAGTGTTTTGAAATATTTAACGCCTATAAATTATAATTAAACGCATTAATCAAAAATTATATATATATAATCAAAATAGATATAATATTGTATATTTTTTTAAATAACATCGGGGGGTGGTAGTGCAAAAGTAGTAGTATTTTCTATTTAAAATTAAAAACTTATAAATAGAAGGGGTGATATTCATGAAAAAATTGTTTCTATTTTTGGCCGTCCTAAGTTTAATTTCAGTAGCATGTGCATACAACAACGATACCATATTAATTGGTTCGGGTATTGGAAATGTCGGGGACGATATACTGTGCCATTGAATGTAGATTGGACAGGAAACGAAAACACATCATTAAATGTTGTAATATATTATGATACAACCGGTGTAAAGCTCACAAATATAAATGCAAAATGACTATGTTGAAAATCATACCTACAATATATCCGCATTAATAAATAACAGTGGAACAAAAGATGCAGGAGCATTTAATGTATCTTTAAAAATAAACAATAATGAGGTTAATAAAATTTCAATTAACTCATTGAACATCGACTCTACAAAAACAGTGTCATTCCTATGGACTCCAAATACCAGCGGAACTTATACCATTGAAATTGAGGTAGATTCAAGTAATAATATAGATGAGTAGTCTGAAAACAACAACAAATTAATTAAAACGATAACTGTAAATCCAGAAAACACCGAATTCTCAGCAACTCCAAAAGAAATTATCAGAGTAGTTAAAGAGAATGAAACACTAAAAACAAACATAACTATAACCTACAATGGAAACATTAATTCAATATTAAAAGCATATGCAACAAATGCCACATGGTTATTAAACACATCAAAAGGTAAAGACACCTTTAAAATCACATTAAATAATTCAGTATTAACCACAAGTGCAACAGATATTTCAAATATTAGTATAAATAATAAAAATATAATTTTGCCATTATCAATTGAAACTCCAACAAATATCACCAAAAAAGGAACAGCCTATAAATTTAACATAATATTAAAAATAAAAGATGAAACAGTATCAATACCTGTTGAATTCCTCGTAAAAGGAGCAGATTCAGTTATAGATAAAGATATGATAAATACCACAGAAGAAAATGAAACATTGAATAAGATATTGGATACAGTTATATCTATGAATTTAGCAAATATTACTGTAATCGATGGAAACAAAATAGATGAGCTCGTAAATAATATTTCCACAAAGTCTGCGGAAAATACAACACCTACAATAATTGCAGTAAGTGAAAATATTACACCATCTATTGTAAATACAGTAATAAAAACAGAAGATAAAACAGAAACATCAGGATACACAACATACAACAAAAAAGTTGTAAATATTTCAGTAAATATTACATTTGAAAACAAAACAAACACATTGGTAGTGGTTGCTATACCATTAGGTGACTATAGCGACATTAAAGAAGTGCTTAAAAATGGAAACTCCATTCCAAAAGACACACCAAAGAATGGAACACACTATGAAATAACCACAATCAACGGCAAGAATGTAATACTGCTTTACTTAAAAGATGACCCAGTTATCACATTGGTAACTGAAAAAACCATAAGCTCATCATACAATCTACCCTCAAGTGGAAGTAGTAGAGCTCATAGAGTTGGAAGTGCATATCCAGATGTAGCAAAAGACATAAAATCAGAGAAAATTAAAGAAATTGTCCATAATGCAAAATTAATAATCGGTTCAGAAATAGATAAAGATTTATCAGCAAAAGACCTTAAAAATACCACCGAATTAATAAATCAACCATTGGAAATAACCG
>NZ_WAKW01000060.1 GCF_015523155.1 Methanothermococcus sp. | reverse complement strand
TTTTCGGCTTTCATCCCCTCCCTTATCTTCGAGCGAAGCGAGGAGATTAAACAAAATGCTTCGCATTTTGTAGCTCACCAACTTTGTTGGTGATTTTAAAAATCTTTGATTTTTAAGACGGAAGGGGACTTCTCGCCGAAACAAGTTAAATATAATACTTTCTTGAAAATTTTTAAAAATAATAAGAAGTCTAAATTCGAAATTATTATATAGAAGAAATATTAAAATAATATGTAAAGTAAAAATTTTATATTATTGATGTATATGGATATGAATAAAATTATATTAATTTTTTAATTTTATTCTTAAAATTTAAGGGTGTAAATATGGAATCATCTGACATAAAGAGAACAAAAATATCAAACATATATAAAATGGATTCTTTTTTTAGCAACCACTCCAATGTAGCTTGGAGATGGTGATGATTTTTTAAATAGTTGTTAGTGTAAATATTAAATGCTTTTAATTTATTAAATATGCTGTTATTTGCCATAATAATATTCATAATTATTGACTTATATATTTAACTTAATGATTGTATAAATATAAACTTAAATTAACTGGTGATATTATGAAGATGACTAATTCAATTATAAAAGCAAAAAATAAAAATCTAAACCCGATAATAGCAGAAATAAAAGTTCATTCTCCAAAATATGGCGATATGCTTAAAGGAAGGGATGAAATAGATATTCTTAGAATATATGAAAATGCAGGAGCTGCGGGAATATCATATATCACCGATAAAAAATACTTTAACGGGAACTTTGACATGTTCAAAAAAATATGTGCATCAACGGAACTCCCGGTTTTAAGGAAGGACTTCATCATATCAAAAGATGAGATTGAAAAAACAGCGGAAGTAGAGGGGGGAGCAATATTAATAATAGCAAGAATGTTGAAGGATAAAACAGCAGAATTCGTTGATTATGCCCTTGAACATGGATTGGATACTCTTGTGGAAGTTCATAATAAGGAGGAAATTGACATAGCAAAGGATACAAACACCACCATGATTGGTGTGAATAATAGAGACATTACAAAGTTAGAGCTCGACGATGGAACAGTATCCCTCACAGAACAACTATCCAATTTAATTCCAAAGGATGTAGTATTTGTTAGTGAAAGTGGTATTGGCTCAATAGATGATTTAAGGGTGGCTTTAAAGTATGCTGATGCGGCACTTATAGGAACAAGCTTTATGAAGGCAAAAAATATGGAGGAATTTGTTAAATCATTTGTGGAGGCGAAATTATGAGCGACTTATTAAATAAAATAGTCGATAGAAATGACCTAACATACGAAGAGGCATATAATTTATTTAACGACCTTTTGAACGAAAGTGAAGTAAAAATAGGGGCTTATCTTGCAGCACTTCAAACTAAGGGCTTTACTTCCGAAGAAATTGCTGGTTTTGCAAAGGCGATGAGGGATAATGCCGTTAAAGTAGATTTAGGAAGTGTTTGTGATACCTGCGGAACAGGAGGGGACGGCTCCTCTACAATAAATGTTTCCACTGCGGTGTCAATCATATTATCATGCTTTAAAAAGGTTGCAAAACACGGCAATGTATCCATTACTTCAAAAAGCGGTTCTGCAAATGTTTTAGAGGCATTAGATATTAAAATCGATTCCACACCTGAGGAAGCTAAAAAGATGATTGATAAAACGAACTTTGTGTTTTTATTTGCCCCAAAATATCATCCTGCATTGAAAAAAATAATGCCTGTTAGAAAAGAATTGGGAATAAAAACAATATTTAATATATTGGGTCCCCTTGCAAACCCTGCAAACCCAGATTATCAGATTATGGGAGTAAATTCTCCCGATTTAGTTGAAAAAGTTGGGGATGCATTGAAACTTCTTGGCGTTAAAAAGGCACTTGTAGTATATGGAAATGGACTTGATGAGTTAAATCCAAATGATTACTCCACCATTTGCGAAATAAACGAGAATAAAGAAAATGAAATATATAAAATACATCCCAGTGATGTTGGATTAACTCCTTCAAAACCTATCCCATGCAATAGCCCGGATGAAAGTGCCAAAAGAATAATAAGCGTCTTCGAAGGAAGAAAAGGAAATTCAGAAAAAATTAACGAGGATAGGAACTTCATATTATTAAATGCTGCTGGAGCCCTTTATGCATCAGATGTAGCATCAGATTATAAAGAAGGTCTCGAAATGGCAAAAAATGCTATTGATGAGGGTATTGTGATGAATAAACTCAGAGAAATTCAAAATTATAAATCTGCAAATTTATAAATCTATAAATAAATGTTGGATAATATAAAAAATAAAAAAAATAGGAAATAAAAACGAAAAAGAGAAAAAGAAAAAATAAAAAAGAATAAAATAAGAATAAGTATAAAACAAAAAAACGGGATAGTATGAAACTATTTAGGCAGAAGTTTGACTATATCGACCCATTGAAACTGTATAGTGTTTTAAGAGAGGAAGGGAAATACCCTTTTATTTTAGAATCGAGAGATAAACACCCTTCAAAAGCGAGATATACCTATATATCTTCAAATCCAGAGTTTGTTGTAAATATCAAAAATAATACAAAAATAGGCAACAGCACAGTTTCAAAGGAAAGGAACCCATTTAAGGCATTAAAAGAGATATTTGAATCGGAAATAAAAAATAAAAAAGAAATCACCAATATTGAATCAAACGAGAGATTTACGGGAGGTTTTTTAGGATACTTTGCCTATGATACAATACACAATTATATCGGCGGAGATATTGAGGAAGCTTCTATATTTGGATATTACAACAATGTTTATGTTTATGACCACATACTGAACAGATTCTACTACCTATCCTTAAACAATTCCATTGAAGAAATGAGAAGGGCTGAAATAGTTATTGAAAAGGCAAAAAAATCTGAGATAGTGGATGAAAAAGGCGGAACAAATATTGTTGGATGTGATGCAGATAAAAAGGATTTTATGGGAATGGTGGAAAAAACAAAAGAATACATTTACAGTGGCGATGCCTTCCAAGTCGTAATATCAAGGGAATATCAATTAAAAAGCGATTATTCCTCATTTAAAATATATCGAAATTTGAGAGAGCTCAACCCAAGCCCTTATATGTTTTTACTTGAATTTGAAAAGGATGTTGTGGGAGCTTCCCCTGAGACAATGGCATCAGTTGAGAACAATATTTTAAAAATAAATCCAATTGCAGGAACTACGAAAGTTGGGGAGACTGAGGAGGAAACAAAAGAACTTGCGGAAAAGCTCCTCAATGATGAGAAAGAAAGGGCTGAACATATGATGCTTGTTGATTTGGCAAGAAATGATGTAAGAAAAGTATCAAAATCTGGAACTGTTGAATTAACTAGATTCTTTGAGGTAATAAGATACAGCCATGTTCAGCATATAGAAAGTGAGGTAATCGGGGAATTAAAAGACAGTGCCACAATGTTTGATGCAATAGAGGCATCATTTCCTGCGGGAACATTAACCGGAGCTCCGAAATATAGGGCAATGGAAATAATAGATGAATTGGAAAAATCACGAAGAAAAATCTACGGCGGTGCTGTGGGATACTTCTCACTCAGCAATCATGCAGATACGGCAATAGCCATAAGAATGGCAGAAATAGACAACATCATCAGATTAAGAGCAGGAGCTGGAATAGTTGCAGATTCTGTTCCTGAAAATGAATATATCGAAACCGAGAGAAAAATGGCAGCTGTTATGCGTGCATTAGAGGTGGAACATGATATTGATAAGTAAATTGGTGAGAGGATGATTTTAATAATAGATAATAAGGATTCGTTTGTATGCAATTGCACCCTTTAAAAAAGGGTGCCATCCATCAGATAAAATTTCTTCGAAATTTCATTACTCAAAATCAAAGATTTCGAAAATCCAAAACTCGCTTTGCTCGTTTTGGAACCTAAGGTGAGATGATGATATTGATAATAGATAACAAGGATTCGTTTGTATGGAATTTGGCAGAATATGCATCTATTTATGATAAAATAAAGGTTGTTCCAAATACCATAACTCTTGAAGAGGTTAAAAAAATAAATCCAGATGGGATTATTATATCACCCGGACCTGGAGCTCCGAATAATAAAAGGGATGTTGAAAACTGTCCAGAAATTATAAAAAATATGGATGTTCCAATATTAGGCGTTTGTTTAGGTCATCAAATTATAGCCCATATATTTGGAGGAAAGGTGGATAGAATACCTCCTGTTCATGGTAAATCAAGTTTAATCAAACACGACGGAAAAACCATATTTAAAGATATTAAAAACCCGTTGGAAGTTGGAAGATACCATTCCTTAGCCGTGCTTGAAGTTCCAGAGGATTTTGAAGTTTCTGCAATTACAATTGATACAGATGAAGAGATAGTTATGGGAATAAGGCATAAAACAAAACCTATTGAAGGGGTTCAATTCCATCCTGAAAGCGTATTGACTGAATGGGAAAATAAAGAGGGTTTAAAGATTATAAAAAACTTTGTAGATAGGGCATTGGATTACAAATGATATTATAATATTATATGGTGGTGGTATATTGAGTAAATTAAACAAAAAGGAATTGGGCTCGAAAACAGCAAAAGGCGAATTTAAAAATGAAGAACTAATTACTTCAAAATTTAATAACTATTTAAAAGATAAAGATGCTAAAAAATGGTTAAAAATTATGGGCTACAATTACAAGAAAATAGACAAATTAATTGCATTGCAAATTCCCGTAAGGTTATCAAGGAAGAATTTATCAAAATATGATTTAGATGAAAAAGATTACGAAACTCTGATTAAATTTAAAAAGGCAGACGTGCAAGTTAAGATTATTATTGAAATTGATGGAATTTTGCATATTGAAAATCTATCATTAAAAAAAGCAAATGAAACAGCAAGTTATAATCAAGTGGATAAACGAACAGTGGATTCATATCAAAAAATGTGGGGCTTTGACGATGAAATTGCTCAATGTTTAAAGTTATTTACTGGAGAATTGAATCTAAAAGAATATGGATTTATGAATACTAAAAAAGAAAACAGAATATTTTTGAACGAATTACCTAAGAAATCTCAAAAAATGATTATTGATTTTTTCAAAGAAAATAAAATAATGGTAATCAGCGATATCTTAAAAGGCAGGGGAGGACTTAGTGCGGATTGGATGCTAATTACAAAACAGATGAAAAATGGAGATTTAAAGTATGTTTTAAAAGATATAAATTTTGTAATGAACTTTTATGGTCAAGGAGATGTAAAAATATCCCCTAGAGGTAGTTTATACATTGGGAGAATTACTATGCAAAGAAAAGGAGGGACTCCCGACCCTACAAAACTACAATTTAAAATTTCACCAAATGAACTTTTTGAGGTGAAATAATGCAAAAAGTAATATTGGGTGATTGTTTAACCGTTTTAAAGGAGTTTGATGATGAAACTTTTGATTTAATAATCGCTGACCCTCCATATAACATTGGATTAAATTATGATGGATATGATGATAATCTACCCTATGATGAATATATAAAGTGGAGCTCGCAGTGGATTGAAGAATGTTGTAGGGTTCTAAAAAAGAGTGGTTCTATATTTGTGGCTATGGGTGATGAATATGTTGCAGAAATAAATATTATTTTAAAAAAACAGAATTTATATTTTAGAAATTGGATTATTTGGTATTATACATTTGGACAAAATCAAAGGAAAAAATTCAGTCGGTCGCACACCCATATTTTGTATTATGTGAAGGATAAAAATAATTTCACATTTAATGGGGATGATGTAAGAATTCCATCAAAAAGACAGCTAATATATAATGATAAAAGAGCAAATCCAAAGGGAAAAATTCCCGACGATGTTTGGGAAATACCAAGAGTTTGTGGAACATTTAAGGAAAGAGTTAAAGGGCATCCATGCCAAGTGCCTGAAAAATTAATAGAAAGAATCGTAAAAGTAGCTTCAAATGAGGGCGATTATGTATTAGACCCATTTGGTGGAACGGGAACCACTGCATCAGTATGTAAAAAACTAAATAGAAATTTTATAGTAATTGAAAAATCCAAAAAATATTACGATGGGATTGTTAAAAGAATCGGTCAAACTACAATAAATGCAATGTTATAATTATAAAATGAAAATAAATATTATGACATTCATAAAAACAGAACTTAAATAATTTTATCCAAAATGCAAGTGCAGTGATATATCATGTTTATTAAAATATGCGGCATTAAATCAAAAGAGGAATTAAAAGTAGTTGAAAAATATGCTAATGCCACAGGAGTAATTGTTAAAAGCGAGTCTAAAAGACAAATACCTCTTGAAAAAGCGAAAGAATTAATGGAAATTGCAAATATTCCTGTTTATGCGGTCTCCACAGTAAATACTTATGACGAATGGAAGGAGATAATAGAAAAAACTGGGACTAAATATATACAAATTCATTCAAAGATGGATGTTGATGAAATTGTTAAATTAAAAAATAATTATAACATTAATATAATAAAAGCGTTTAAAGTTCCTTCATTAAGTTCAAATCCAGAAAAAGATGCTGAAAATCTAATAAACGAAATAAAAAAATATATCAATATTGTTGATAACATACTTCTCGATACTGGAAAAGGTTGCGGAATTACGCACGATTTAAGAGTGAGCAAAATAATCGCAAAAAACATTGATATAATCCTTGCAGGAGGTCTTAATCCTGAGAATGTTAAGGAAATTGTTGAATATGTGCAACCCTATGGTGTCGATTTATCCAGTGGTGTCGAAAAGGACAATAAAAAAGATGAATCATTAATAAAATCATTTGTTAAAAATTTAAATGAAGTATATATTATATAATAAAATTTTAATAAAAAATTTTTGGTGATAAAAAATGGAATTTAAATTTGGAGAATACGGCGGTCAGTATGTTCCTGAGGTGCTTATGCCATCATTAAAGGAGCTCGAAAAAGCATATAAAGAATATAAAGATGACCCTGAGTTTAAGGCTGAGCTCGACTACTACCTAAAAAAATACGCAGGTAGGGAGACCCCATTATATTTTGCTGAAAACCTTACAAAGAAGATGGGTGGAGCAAAAATATATTTGAAGAGAGAAGATTTACTTTTAGGAGGAGCTCACAAAATAAACAACAGTTTAGGTCAGGCACTTCTTGCTAAAAAAATGGGCAAAACAAGACTTATTGCTGAAACTGGTGCAGGAGAGCATGGATTATCCACTGCAATGGTTGGAGCATTGTTCAATATGAAGACAAAAATCTACATGGGAGCCATAGATGTAGAAAGGCAGAAGTTAAATGTTTATAAGATGAAACTGCACGGTGCAGAGGTTCAGCCTGTTGAATCTGGTTCAAAAACCTTAAAAGATGCCATAAATGAGGCACTTAGAGATTGGGTAGAAACATTTGAATACACTCACTATTTAATAGGTTCTGTTGTTGGTCCATACCCATATCCTTCAATGGTTAGGGATTTCCAGTCAGTAATAGGCAGGGAGGCAAAACAACAGATATTGGAAGCAGAAGGGCGACTTCCTGACTGTATTGTTGCCTGCGTAGGTGGAGGTAGTAATTCAATAGGTATATTCAATGAATTCAAAAATGACAAAGAAGTTCAACTTGTTGGTGTTGAGGCTGCTGGTGAAGGACTTGATACGGAAAAACATGCGGCTTCACTTTTGAGAGGTAAAAAAGGAATATTACACGGTATGTTTTCATACTTCTTACAAAATGAAGATGGACAGATAAAGGAAACATACAGTGTATCCGCTGGATTGGATTACCCAGGTGTAGGTCCTGAGCATGCATATTTAAAGGACATAGGAAGGGTGCAGTATGCAGGAATTACAGATGAAGAGGCATTAAATGCGTTCTTAGAATTGTCCAGGACAGAAGGAATTATACCTGCCCTTGAATCATCTCATGCAGTAGCTCAGGGTATGAAAATGGCAAAAGAAATGGATAAAGATGAAATTATAATAGTAAATCTCTCAGGAAGGGGGGATAAAGACTTAGGAACTGTTATGAAATATATTAAATTCTAAGGGACTTTATTGGAAAATATAATTAGTGTGTATATTGATTACATTAGGTGATATTGTGTATTTGGTGGAAGCAGTATTGCTACCAGAGAAAACAGGTGTAATCGCTCCACTTGCAAAATTTACATAAGGACGATATTCTTATTTCAGATGTTAAGGGCAGAGGGCGTGAAGTTGGTGAAAAATTTATTAGGGAATATAGAGAGGAATATACGTTTAATAAGTTAAAAAAACAAAAAATTCCAAAAAGAACCCTTGGGATTATCAAAAAGAAAATAAATATTATTCAATAAGAAAAAGAACAGAAGATATTTTAAAATCCCTCAGTGTTAATGCAAAATACGACATATCCATTAAATCATTAATTACAACATATTCAAAAAATGCAAAAAAGAGGTGTTTTTATGGAAAAAAAACTTGTATCCTTTATTGTTGCAGGAGACCCATCTCCTGATGCTACATTGAAATTTATGAACGCACTTTCTAAATACTCGGATATAATCGAATTGGGGATTCCATTCAGCGACCCTATGGCAGATGGAGAAACAATCCAAAAGGCAGATGTAAGGGCATTAAATAATGGTATGAAGGTTTCAAAGGTTTTTGATATAATAAAAGAATTTAGGAAAACTTCCGACACTCCCGTTGTTGTAATGACATACTACAACCCAGTATTTACAAAAGGTGTGGAGAATTTTGTTAAAACACTTAAAGAAGTTGGTGGAAATGGACTTATTATTGTGGATTTGCCTGTTGAAGATGCTGAGGAATATTTAAATGTTTGTAAAAAATACGATATTGGAACGGTATTCCTTGCTGCACCAAATACCTCAGAGGATAGATTAAAGAAGATTGATGAGGCTAGCTCTATGTTTGTTTATCTTGTATCGGTATATGGAACAACAGGAGCTCGGGATGATGTTTCAAATCTTGCCTTGGATTTCCTTAATAGAACAAAGAATTTATGTAAAAAACCAGTTTATGTTGGATTTGGAATATCAAAAAAGGAGCATGCAAAAGAATTCATAAAAAACGGTGCAGACGGTGTTGTAGTTGGAAGTGCCTATGTAAAAATAATTGAAGAATACGGCGATTCTGATGAGACAGTAAAGAAACTTGAAGAAAAAGCTAAGGAATTAAAAGAGGGAGTATTGGAAGGTTCCCAATAATACCTCGCTATAATCTTTAATTTTTTAATAAAATCATTAAAACTTCCTCTATTTTTGAAAATAAGTATTTTAATCCTGTCGTAGATGAGTGTTATTTTTGGTATTATTAATATATTTAGATAAATTAAATTATGGAGATTTTTAAAGGATTTAAGATAAAATTGGTTTTTTTATATTGTTCCTTGTAGATTTTAAATATTTTAAAAAAATATTGATAAAATTTAGTTTATAATGCAAAATATCCTTAAATCATCTGTCGTAAATCACCCTTAAAACTATATATACTTAAAAAATCAATGT
>NZ_WAKW01000059.1 GCF_015523155.1 Methanothermococcus sp. | reverse complement strand
GCTACAAAATGCGAAGCATTTTGTTTAATCTCCTCGCTTCGCTCGAAGATAAGGGAGGGGATGAAAGCCGAAAATTATTTATATAACTATTCTCACAATATTTATTGCTACCGAAAAGAAAAGGTAGCCTAGGGCTGGGAAGTGCAGTGACGCCTGTGGAGACTACGGGTCGGAAGCAGGAAGCTCCGTCCGTAAGGACAGTAGTTCACAAGTAATCATTTGATATTATCTATTTTATTTTTTTTGACTTCCAATTTATGATGTATTATTTACTTTTCTCGAATATCATATTCCACCCTCATAATTTACAGTGATAACTTTTCCTTTCTTTATATTTGAACTTTATTATATAATGATTTATTATTTATGATAATCCATAAAATTTATGGTTAAGCATACAATTAATTTAAAGTTTTTTAGCAACAATCATTTTTGCTGGTGAATTGTCCTTAAATCCTAAAAGTTCTGGAATATATACAACTTCTAAAATTTTAAAGCCCAAATTTTCTAAGTATTTCAAATAATCATTAAAATTCAAATCCCCCTTAAATGTAAATCTTAATCTACTCTTTTCAAGTCCTGCAGGTTTGGAAAAGTTCCATTCCATATTGTTTAAATAGTCCTCAATACGTTCTTCCTTTTCTGAAAAAAACTGCTTATTTATGAATAATCCACCATTATTTAGAGCATTATAAACTTTTTTTGCTATATTGGGGTTTTTTCCTCCGGGATTGTAAGATGTAAAGATTATATCATAGTCATTTCCAATATCATTCTTATAAAAATCTCCTGCAATTGTTGAGACGTTTTTTGCATTATATTTTTCAATGAATTTTTTTGTTTCTTCAACAACATTTGGTAAATCAAAAACATAGCATTTTAGGTTTTTATTTAACATGCTAAATCCAATTGCATACAACCCATGTCCTCCAGCTAAATCAAGAAGTTTTTTGGCATTTTTAAACTCTTCATATTTTGAAATATAATTTAAAACCTTCTGTAATTCCCAGCATTTGCATTCATCAGCCATTCTTTTAACAACTTCTGGAAAAAAGTTATTAGTATTAGTTTTGGAAAAATTATCTTTATTTTTTAAAATATCAATTAAATTTTCCCAATTTTTGATATTTTCGAAGTAGTATGATATTGGATTAATTATACTGAACTTTGAACCTTTTTTTAAATATATATTAGCTGTTTCCGTATTTCGATACGTGGTAT
This sequence comes from Methanothermococcus sp., assembly GCF_015523155.1. Taxonomy (GTDB): domain Archaea; phylum AGJL01; class Methanococci; order Methanococcales; family Methanococcaceae; genus Methanofervidicoccus. The sequence continues at coordinate 4,215 of NZ_WAKW01000059.1, read as the reverse complement.
TGTCATTATATTTAACACAAGATTCAAGAATTCCGAGCTCAGTGAATATTCTCAACATATATTCGGTTAAAGTTAAATTTGTATTTAACATATCTGCCAAATCTTCCGCACTTTTAAAATCATTTAAATAATCAAATAAATTCAAATCTAATGCAGTTTTTAATAAATAAAAAATCCTTGTTTTTAAATAAATTTCATCAAAAAGTTTTAATATTTTTTCTGGACTTTCATTAGGGCATTTTAAAAGAGACATTTTATCACCAAAAAATAAAATTATATTGAATTATTCACTTATTTTGACTTATTTTTAATAATTAATCCTACAAATACTAAACAAATTATTATTAAGATTGCATATATGGTATATAAATTTATCGTGTTTTTATTATTGTTGGTATCTCCAATATTTGTATAAAAATAGTTAATTCCATCCCATAACTTAATAACAACATACTTTCCATCAGAACTCATATAAACATTATTAATTAATCCCTCATATAGTATGCCATTTGTAAGTTCTCTATATTTATAATGCCAGAGTATATCTCCTTTATTGTTGAATATAAAGATATCTCCATTGTTATACCATGCTAAGATATATTTTCCATCTGATGTTATATAAACTAATTTAACTTTTCCAGCAATGTAATTTTCTTCAAAACTCCACAATAAACTTCCCTTATTGTTATATAATAGCACTTTCGCTGAAACATTTCCTCCATAGGCAGATGATGTAGGAGGAGATCCAGTTCCTATAACAATATATTTTCCATCTGGTGTCATAGAAAATGCTGTAATAACATTCCCGCTGTATGTATGATTCTCCCATAGTAATTTACCTTTATTATTAAATACTAAAATACCACTACTTGATGGAATTATTTCCGGCTCTTCCCCACAGTATATGTCATAGATTACAGTGATATACTTATCATCAAAAGAGGTTTTTATTGAATCAACATCATACCAATTTGTAATCCATGTTATATTTTTAGATGTTGTATATTCATTATTTCCCATTACATAACTCCATAACAGTTTTCCATTGCTAATATTATAAACTTTCAAGACCGTTTTGTTATTATAATCTACTGAGAAGATATAACTTTCATTAGAACTTATATAGGATATTTTTGTAGTATTCCATAATAAATTACCTTCTCTGTTAAATAAATAATTTTCATTTTTACATTTTATAAGAATGTATTTTCCATCAGATATTAATGAGATAGAGTTAATTTTATCGCTTATATTTTTATGCCACAATACTCCATTTTTTTGATTTAAAAAATAAATGTTACTATTGTTATCCACTGCTAAGATGTATTTTCCATTATTAGTTATAAAAATTGAAGAGATATACTCTCTTAAACTATAACTAAAAACCATTCTTACAGATTTATTATTATTTTCAAATAGATAAATGTTATTTTTATTTCCTATTACGAGATATTTTCCATTAGGTGTCATAGTAAATGGACAATAGTAATTTTCTTTATAAATCCATATGATTTTCCCATTATTATTAAAGAGGTATATATAAAAGAGTTTATCAACTGTATGGTCATAAACTCCAACTGAGATATATTTTCCATCTTTGCTCATTAAAATTGAATCAATATGAATAAAATCACTACTATAACTCCATCCTCCACTTATATCTTCTCCAAATGTTATTGGCATATATAAAAAAATTCCAAGGAAAAGAATTAGTATTGAATATTTCATTAATGACCCCCCCCTTAATTTAAATAAAATAATAAAAAAAGTTAAAAGATTAAGCTATTTTACCATTCATTGGTATATACTATCAGACCATAATATTATTGGCCATCCTGTAATTGATGTATATCCAAATTTTCTTTCATATCTTGTTGGTGGATATGTATAATTATCATCACCATTAAAAAATTTTTGATTAATAATTTTTAAGGATACTTCTATATAAATATTACGGTATATTTTAATTATTATAAAGATAATTTTAAAAATAAAAATAGAAAATAAAAAAGATTAAAAATAAAATTATTCAAACTCCAATTTTTCAAATCCTCCTAATTTTTCTTTCATTGTATTGTAAACAGGTTTTCCTACAAGGAATGTATATATTTCATCTGCTTTCTGCTCTGGATTAATATCCTTAAATTCATCTGGATAAATTACTTTTCCCACATAATAGGCATCAGCCAATGCTGTGCCAATGTTTGTTGTGTAGTAGTTGTAAGGAAGAAGTCCATAAACATTTCCATCTTTAAATGCCTTTAATGAGTTGTAATATTCGGGATTTTTATTATAGTCTTCTCTAACAAGTTTTATGCCCCCTTCATCCACAAATATTATATCTGGATTCCACTTTAAGAGCTGTTCTTTTGTTATAAATACATGTCCTTCTTTATTTAACTCATCTACAACATTCTTTGCATTAACTGCCATAAATGGCGGATAATTACATTGCGTACTGTCAATTCCATGTATTCCTTTGAACCCTATTCCTCCAACATATACTGTTGGTTTTTTATCATCTGAGATATTCTTTGTTCTCTCGTTTAAATCAGTCTGGCAATCTTTTATAAATTTAACAACTTCTTTTGCTCTTTCTTCTTTGTCCAATATTTTTCCTGCGAGCTCTATGGAATCAAATAAATCTTCGTTGTTAAATGTTGCCAACTGCCCATAGCTTAAAACAACAACTGGAATTCCTGTTTTTTGTTGCAAATCATTTGCCTGTTCCTCTGTTATGTAGCATGCTAATAATACATCAGGCTTAACCTTAATAAGTTCCTCAGGGTTTGGCTTTGGATTAGGCCCTCCCTGTCCAATAGTTGGAAGTTTTGCCAATTCTGGATGGGCTATTCTATATGGTCTTCCATAGATACTCCATTTCTTCTCTGCATCTTCTACACCAACAACCTTGTCTGTTGCGTTTAAGTATGTAATTAACCTCAAACATCCCGGTCCTACACATACTATTTTATTTACTTCCTTTGGAACTTCAACTTCTCTTCCAAGCATATCTGTTATTTTTGTCTTTTCAATATTTTCATTTGCAGTCGTTTTTTTAGTAGTTTGCTCCATACATCCGCAAAACCCTACGGCAACGATTATAATTGTTAATAAACCCATTATTTTTTTTATCATATTTTCACCATTTTATATTAAATAGTATGAATAAAAATATGATATTATATAAATTTTTTGGTAATTATAAATATAAAAGAATAAAAAGAGTTATTTAGTTAAATACTCTACAATTTCATTAATTTCAGGTATTTCAGCATTTAATTCTTCTCCTTTTAATCCAAGTTTCAGGATGTCTTTATTATTTGGAATGATTCCTATTATTTTATCCTCATTAACCTTTTCTAGGATTAATCCCTTAGTTTCGTTATCCATTTTATTCACTATAAAATAAACCTTCTTACCCAATTTTTCTCCAATTTCTTCTATTTTTTTAGATAATCCTATGGATTCATATGTTGGGTCTATAACTCCCATAATTATATCACATCCCCCTTCAACACCCCTACCAAAATGCTCTATACCTGCCTCAGTATCCACAATAACAACTTCATTATCTTTTAAATTTAGAGATTTTAAAAATTCTCTCAATACATATCCCATAGGACAGGCACAACCTTCTCCAAAATCATGGATTTTTCCAATTGCTAAAAGTTTTATATTGTTTTTTTCTGTAATATAATCTTTTGGAAGGTTCTCAATTGATAGTTTATCAAATAACTTAATATCGCCTATTGATTGGGATTTTAACTTTTGCACAAATTCTTTTCTGCCCCCAAGATACTCTATAAAATCTTTTGGCATATCCGTACCTAATAGTTTGTGTAGGGCTAAATTTGACTCATCTCCATCGACAACTAAAACATTATATCCTTTTTTGGCAAATTCCTTAGCAATTAAAGTTGTTATTGAGCTTTTTCCACAGCCGCCCTTTCCACAGATTGATATCTTCATATTTATCACCTTTTAATAATATTTTATATTACTATTTGTGGCTATAGTATATTAAAATTGTTATTATTTATTATTATTATGATAAATTTTGTCGCATTTCCGAGCGAAGCGAAGGAAATATATAAATCCCGAAGGGATTTTGAGGATTCATCTCGTAGCGAAGTGGAGACCTAAAACTAACTTTTAAGTTTTCATCACTATTTTCAATACTAAATTAGAAAACCTTCGGTTTTTTGCTCGCTT
>NZ_WAKW01000058.1 GCF_015523155.1 Methanothermococcus sp. | reverse complement strand
AGTGTGAGGATGTATGTCCAATGGAAATTCCATTGAGTTATATATATCATAGAATGCAGTTGAGGTATAGGGATACAGTTGGATTTATACCTGGTGTGAATGATGAGCTCCCTCCGATATATAATCCAGAGAGGGAATGATTTTTTTATTTTTAATCATTTGCTTTCTCCATGTATTTATCTATTAATTTCGTATCCAATCTTGTCTTTATGCCCAATCTTTCCAATATAATATTATTTAATATTATTTTCAATATCTCTTTACCTTCTTTTAATTCCGTTATGCTGTTCAATTTTCTTGTTGTTGAAGGAGATTTTAATTTTGAAAGTGCATTTGCTATATCCTCTTCTTTAACTCTGCCCTTTTTCTTTTGATATATTTCATCAGCTATTTCTTCAAGTTTTTTCATATCAAATGGAAGGAACTCTATTATCTTCTTATTGATGGTTTCATCAATAGAGTTTAAAAGCCTTGCAACTTCTATGTCCTCGGTATTTTCATCAATATCCATTTTTTTAACAACAAACCATTTTCCTTTTTTTGCTCTGAATTGTATTTTTTCGCAGTTTTCTATTTTTCCCTTATTTTCCATAATTTTCACCATATTGATTATAAATTAATCGTTATTCATTTTCTTAATTGCAGATTTTATTGAATTTAAAAGAATTTATCATTATATATTAATATTAATATTTATTATCTTTATTTTTTTTTAATTTTTATTTTATTTGTTAATTTTTAATTTTATATATTGGAAAAATATTAATACCATAATCATAAGAAGGATTAAAAGAGAAAATAAAAAAAGCAGAGGAGGATACTATGATATATGTTGTAGGACACAAAAACCCAGATACTGATAGTATATGTTCAGCAATAGTTTTGGCACATTTTTTAGACGGAGCTCCTGCAAGGCTGGGAGACCTAAATCCAGAAACTGAATTTGTGTTAAAAAGATTTGGAGTTATGGAACCAGAATTGATAAAATCTGCAAAGGATAAGAAAATCATACTTGTAGATCATGCTGAAAAATCCCAGAGTTTAGATGATTTAGATGATGGAAAACTTATTGGAATAATCGACCACCACAAAATCGGCATCACCACCTCAGAACCAATATTGTATATTGCAAAACCAGTGGGTTCAACAGCAACGATAATAGCAGAACTGTATTTTAAGGGGATGATGGAATTTATTGGTGGAAAAAACAAAGAGTTAAAACCTGATTTAGCAGGATTGCTTCTTTCAGCTATTTTATCAGACACTATTTTATTCAAATCTGTTACAACAACAGATACAGATAGAGAGCTCGCAGAAAAACTTGCAGAAATTGCAGGTATAAAGGACATATACTCTTATGGTATGGAGATGCTTAAAGCAAAATCCACGGTTGGTAGTATGAGCCCCGAGGAAATTATTACAATAGATTATAAAGACTTTGAGTTTAACGGTAAAAAAATAGGTATTGGTCAGGTCGAAGTAATAGATGTTTCAGAAGTTGAGGCAAAAAAACAGGACATATATAATGCACTTGAAGAAAAATTCAAAGAAGGCTATGATTTAATATTGTTCCTTATTACCGACATAATGAAAGAAGGAAGCGAAGTTTTAGTTGTGGGAAATAAAGAAGCATTTGAAAAGGCATTTAATGTAAAATTAGATAATAATAGCATATTTTTAGAGGGAGTCATGTCCAGAAAGAAACAGGTGGTTCCTCCTTTGGAAAAATACTATATGCAGTAATTAACTACATGCAACATAAAAATATAAAATAACATAATTTTAAATAACGTTGCCATAATATCCCAAAAGATAAAATAATAAAATAATAAGATGTATAATTAATTCATATTTTTTATTTTTATTATGCCACATAATTTCTTAAAATACCTATATCTTCAATTTCTGCCTCAACTACATCTCCCCGGTTTAATTTTCCAACACCCGGAGGAGTTCCCGTTGAAATTACATCGTCAGGATACAATGTCATAATGGAGGATATAAATTCTATAAGTTCTTCAACGGTAAAAATCATATTTTTTGTATTAGATTTTTGTTTTATTTCCCCATTCACTTTTAACTGAATATCTAAATTATATGGGTTAATATCTTTAACTATTTTTGGACCCATTGGGCAGAATGTGTCAAATGATTTAGCTCTTGTCCATTGCCCGTCCTTTTTTTGAAGGTCCCTTGCTGTGATGTCATTTAATATGGTATATCCCTTAATATAATTTAGTGCATCTTCCTTTTTTACATTTTTACATTTTTTGTCAATTACCACTGCAAGCTCTGCCTCATAATCCACTCTATTTGATTGATTAGGGATAATTATTTTATCGTTGTTATATATTATTGAAGATGTAGGTTTTAAGAATATAATTGGCTCCTCTGGAATTTTCATATTCAATTCTTTTGCATGGTCGATATAATTTAAACCTACGCAGATTATTTTTGTTGGATTTATATTTAAGTTCATGATAATCATCTTTATTTATTTTTTTTATTTTTTATAAAATTAATCTTTCCATCCACTACATCTATTTTAACAAGAGTTTTTACATCATAACCTGTTTTTTCCTTTACCATTTCTTTACCATTTCCTCTTTCAATTGCACAAACAATATCTTCTATATGGGCCCCTGCTTTTTCCAAGGCTTTGATTATTGCTACCATTGTTCCTCCTGTGGATAGAACATCATCAACAATCAAAACTTTATCTCCTTTATTTACCCCATTTAAATATAACTCGCCTTTACTGTATCCAGTTTCCTGATGGACAGGAATTTCTCCTTCAAGTAGATACCTTCTTTTTCGCATAATGACATATGGAATATCGCTGTATAAAGAAACTGCTGTTGCAATGGGTATTCCCATAGCCTCAGCCGTAACTATTTTATCTGTACTGTCCATATTGGCGATTTTTATAACCCTTATTGCAACCTCCCTTAATAGTTTTGGCTCCATTATTGGAACTCCATCCGATATTGGATGTATGAAATAGTCATATGTTCCTCTTCTTACAATGGGGCACGATTTTAAGGTCTTTTCTAATAGATTCATAATATCACCGTTTTTACATTTTTTTCTTTTTTTATATTTATTTTACCGATTTATATTTTATTTTATTATTAATTTTTTATCTAATTTTTTTAATTTTGTAATTTCGTTATTTTTCGTTATATTGCTATTTTTTATCATTTATTTATTTTTTTAAATGTATTGTCAAGCTCAGATAACATTACCTCAACAGAATATGCAGCCCTTGTAATGCCCATACTTCTTGGATCGGCATCTGTTCCAACCACGTAAAAATTATCCCTCACTTTTGGATAAACAAAGAATTGATTAACTGCACAAGAGGCCTGCTCAGGAATATGTTCTTGAAAATGAATCATATCAGCTTTATCTATATTTAGGTTTAATTTATTTTCTATAATATTTAAAATATCTTCCTTTTTCGTATTAATAAAAGAAAATCCCAATAAATGTTTTCCATCAGGTGCTAAATTTTTATCGTAGTTTGAGGTACATGTTGCCCAGCAAGGATAATCTATCCAAACCTCTGAACCAGTATATGGGAATGGATTTTCTCCATGACCTATCCAAACAGTTAACGATTCTGTAAATTTTATATTTTTAAAATCATGTTTATTTTTTTGAATTTCGGGTATTTTTGCAATATCTGGAAGAAATCTGGATGGAGCGGAATATATCACAACATCCGCATAATAGCTGTTTTTATCGGTTTCAACAATATAACCATTTTTATTTTTATTGCTCGTTTCAATGATTTTTTTAACTTCTTCATATATTATATTTGTTTTATTCAATGAATACAATATACAATCACAAATGGATTGAATCCCCCCAAGGGGATAGCCCTGGGTCCAATATCTGTTTTTATTTATAAATTTATTGATATATCTTTTAGAACCTCTTTTTATAGATGATAAAAAACCAGCATTTAATATATTCAGGATTTTACATTTATTAAATTTTTTAAATAATACGGTTTTTAATGGATTTATTTTTAAATCTTTATATATAAAAGGCAGTATATCATCTTCTGGTATATATCCTGCACCAGTGAATAATCTCCATAGGGGTGTTTTTTTAGCATCTTCCCCACTTAAAAAATAACATATAGTATTGAAAAAATCAATTGATGTTTTGCTTAAATTCATATCCTTGATCACATCATAAACAGAGGTTTCCTTTGAAAAACCGCTTGTCATCAAGTCTATTATTTTTGTAGTAATTAAAATCTTATCTCTGTTTGGAACTATCGGGGTAGTTGTCCATTCCTGCATAGACACAGGTATATTATATAATTTATCAGTCCTAATATAATAATCTCCATAAGGTCTAAAATTTGGAAGATATTTTGAATATTTTTTTAACAACCTTATCAACGGTCCATCATTTAACATGGTAATGGCATGAACTCCAATATCAACAGTATAACCATCTATATGTTCGCTTCTACATAATCCTCCAATTTTATCTTTTTCAAGGACTATTACCTCATGACCTTTTTTTTCAAGTGCTAAGGCAGATAATAAACCCGATGTTCCTCCACCTACGACTATAATCTTCATAATTTCACCAAAAAAATAATAAATTAAAATAATAAAATTTTAGATATATATAGTACATAATATAAAACATTTAAATAAAAAAGTAATTAATATATGCTTATATATTTTATAATGCTAAAATAAGTTTATAAAATTATAAAATAAATTATAATAGTATATTATTACATATATATTATTTACAATATATTTAAAGTTAAATAAGGTGTTAATATGAAAAGCTATATTCAAAATCTATTTGCTGAGAGAATTGGAGGAAAAAATTTTGGTAAAGAGGATATAATATATAAATTCGAAAAGATAAAAAGGGCAAAAAAAGAGGCAAAAAAAAGATTTCCAGATGTTGAATTAATAGATATGGGTGTGGGAGAACCAGATGAGATGGCAGACCCGGAGGTAATAGAAACACTATATAATGAGGCAAAAAAACACGAAAACAGAGGATATGCAGATAACGGAATTCAAGAATTAAAAGATGCCGTTGTTGAATATATGGAAAATGTATATGGTGTTAAAGGTATAGACCCTGTAAATGAGGTAATTCACTCAGTGGGTTCAAAACCTGCGTTGGCATATATTGCCTCAGTTTTCATAAATCCTGGGGATATTACCCTTATGACTGTTCCAGGATATCCAGTAACTGCCACACACACAGAATGGTATGGCGGGGAAGTTTATAAACTTCCATTACTTGAAGAAAATGGATTTTTACCAGATTTGGAAAGCATTCCAGAGGATGTAAAAAAGAGGGCAAAAATATTATACTTGAACTATCCAAACAACCCAACTGGAGCTCAGGCAACTGTGGAATTTTATAGGGAAGTTGTTGAGTTTGCAAAGGAAAACAGCATAGTTGTTGTTCAAGATGCAGCTTATGGGGCTCTCACTTACAACGGCAAACCATTATCATTCTTGTCAGTAGATGGTGCAAAGGATGTTGGTGTGGAAATCCACAGTTTTTCAAAGGCATACAACATGACAGGTTGGAGATTGGCTTTTGTTGTTGGAAACGAGTTAATAATAAAAGGTTTTGCAACAGTTAAGGATAACTTTGACAGTGGTCAGTTTATACCAATTCAAAAGGCGGGAATATACTGCTTAAAACATCCAGAAATTACAGAAAGAACGAGGCAGAAATATGAGAGAAGATTGAAGAAAATGGTGGATATGTTTAATGAATTAGGATTTGATGCTAAAATGCCTGGTGGAACATTCTACTTATACTTAAAAATACCAAAAGGAACAAAGGACGGCATCGTATTCAACAATGCCGAGGAGTTCTCACAATATTTAATAAAAGAAAAGCTCATTTCAACAGTTCCATGGGATGATGCAGGAAGCTTTGTAAGATTGGCGGCATGTTTCCCAGCATTTAAAGATGGAAAAGTATCGGAGGAAGAGGAAGACAGGATATTAAATGAAGTAAAAAGAAGATTATCAGAAATTGAATTTGTATTTGAATAAAACTTAGATTTATTATTAATACTTTATTTATTTTCTATAAAATATTTTATTTTTTCTTTTTTTATTTTTTAAAAGATTTTTAGGTGTAATTATGGAACATTTAATAGATAAAATATTAAAAATCGGAGAAAAAAACGGTTTTGAAGTGGATATTTTTTTATCAAAATCAGACAGCACAAGTGCAGATTTAGATGGAGATAGTTTAGATAGTGTTGAAAAAAATAAGGATTTTGGCATTGGTGTGAGGGTATTAAAAGACAATAAAATAGGATTTGCATTTTCATCTGAGGAAAATGAAAAGGTAATTTATAAAGCAATGGAAAACCTTGTTCCAGATGAATATACCAACTTCCCAGAGCTCGCAGAAAAATATCCAAATCCAAAGGGGATGTTCAATAGGGAGATAATATACATGGGTGAAAAAGAGCTTATAGATGATTTAATCACAATGGAAGATATATTGGCAGAAAGTGGCATTACCATTACAGGCGGAGGAATAAGTAAATCCTATGAATACAATAAAATAGTAAATTCAAAAGGACTAAATGTTGAAGAGGAATTTACATACTATTCAGCGTCAATTTCTGGAATAAAAGACGGTGAAACAGCTTATGATTATTTGACAAGAACCTATAAATTTAATGTTGAAGAAATAGCAAACACTGTTAAAGAGCTACTGACATTACCAAAGAGCATTAAAACCGAATACGAAGGAAATATCGTATTAACCACAAGGGCGTTAAGTTCTCTTTTAGGATATACGTTTATACCTTCCTTCAATGCCGAGAATGTCCAAAGAAATAGGTCTGTCCTTGCTGGAAAAATTGGGGAAAAAATATTTGGGGAGAATATTAATATTATAGATAATGGAACTCTGGATTATGGGTTATATTCTGCCAAAGTTGATGGTGAGGGAACACCAACAAAAAGAACTGTTCTTGTGAAAGATGGAATTTTAAAGAACTATTTATACGACATAAAGAGAGCTAATATTGAGGGAAAAGAATCCACCGGAAATGGAATGAGAACATATGGTAGTTTGCCAAGTGTTTCAGCTTCAAATTTTATAATAGAACCAGTTGAAAAAATCGATAATTTTAATGAATATTTATATGTAAATCAACTTATTGGATGCCATACTTCCAATCCTATTACAGGGGACTTTTCAGTTGAAATAAGCAACAGCTACATAGTAAAAAACGGCGAAAAAATACCAGTTAAAAAAGGTATGCTCTCTGGAAATATATTTGAAATTCTTAAAGACGCCATTCCATTGGATAAGGTTGAACAGCGTGGGAAGCTTATTTCACCGCCGTTGTTGATAAATGGAAAGATAATCATATAATAAATAAGCTTATTTTTTAAGTAGTTGAACTCTGAAAATTCCAATATATATTTATGTTTATTTTATTATAATTTAGTGAATTACCCATACTTATAGGGAGGGTTAAACGAAAACCGAAAGGTTTTCGTAGCCCTCACCCTTCGCAAACCTTCCTACTCATAGGGGATTTTAGCCAGAGATTACCTTTATATAGGGTATAACTCTGAGTGAATTACACCCCTCCGTCTAAAATAAACTCTCCCATCGCAAATCTTTATTTGCGAGCTAAAATCCAAAGGATTAATCCCTTATCTTCGCGAAGCGAGGAGATTTTACAATCAAACGAAGTTAAAATCCGAAGGATTTATAACGGAAGGGACTTTTGCGGAATAAGTTAAAATATTGGTGAAAAAATGATATTCGGCGATTATGAAAAGTTTAAAGAAAAGGTTGATGAATTGATGGAAAAACATAAGGGTGAAATGGGGTGTTATGTATCATTTACTGGATTTGTAAGAAATTACGATATTAAAGAAGGAAAAAAGGTCCATACTGATAAGATGGAAATTCCTGATATTCTAAACATATTGGAAGATATTAGAAAAGATGCAATTGAAAAATTTGACATTTTAGATGTTGTAATCTATCATAACAAAGGCACTTTAAAAGTTGGAGATGTGGTGTCATCCATTTATATATTTGCAAGACATAGAAAAGAAGGATTTTTAGCATGTGAGTATATCATTGATAACATAAAAAAGTACCATTAACACTTTAAAATATCTTTAATATCTTTAAATATCCCTTAAATAATTTATGAACATTATTTTTTTAATTAATTTAAATAATTTTTTTGGTGATTTTATGAAGGTATTGCTTTTTGAATATGCCGTAGGCAGCGGTGAAATCGTAGAAAATAATATCTTTGAAGAAGGAAAATTGATGTATAATAAATTACTTAACGACTTTTTAAACGATGGTTTTTCTGTTATTACTATTATTGCTGATAAACTTAACAAAAGTTATTATTATAATTCACTAAAAAATAAACCTAATTTAAAAATATATAATCCAGAAAAAGATTATAAATCAAAATTAAATGAATTGTTGAATAATATGGATATGGATATAGCTTTGATAATTGCACCAGAATGTAATAATATACTATACGATTTAACCAAAATGGTTGAAAAACATGATAATATTATAAATTTGGGCTCTTCTTCAAAAGGTATTGAGATAGCAGGAAATAAATATTTAACATATCAGAAGATTAGAGATTATGTAAAAACACCAAAAACATTTTCATTAAAAAAGTATATTGTAAAAGAAGTTGATGGGTGCGGAGGAGCTCACCAAATAATAGATGAAAATTATATTATTCAAGAATTTATAGATGGAGAATCCTATTCAACAAGTTTTATAGTTCAAAATAGTAATAATAGTTCCAACAGAAAAATATATCCATTATGCTTAAATAAGCAGTACATTGGTAATGAAAAATACTGCGGCGGTGAAACAAATATATCTCATCCATTGAAAGACAAAATAATTGAAGAATCAAAAAAAGCCTTAAAAAGAATAGATGGATTAAATGGTTATGTTGGTGTAGATATTCTTATAGACAAAAATAATGAAATATACGTACTTGAAATAAATCCAAGAATAACAACATCCATAGTAGGTCTAAATATAAATCCATCGTTGGCAAAACTTTTGGTTGATAATGTATTTAAAAGGAATTTAATTTATAAATTAAATACTGGAAAAAAATTTATAAGAAGAGAAGGTAGTTTTTTTTTAAACGGCAAATAAATCCTTATATTTGATAATTAAATTTTTAACCAATATGGGGGATATCATTGATGTTATTAGGGACAATACGACTATTGCAACAAAAAATTCGTTGGATATTATACCAAGTTCTTTACCAACAGATGCTGCAACAAGAGATGCTGAAATCTTTGGCATAGTTAATAATCCTCCACAGATACTTTTTATATGGTCATAACCTACAAGTTTAAAGGACATATACCCAGATAAAATTTTTAAGATTATTGCACCAGATATAGTGGCTAAGATTAACTCCACATTGTTTAAATTGAACAACACTCTTATGTTTGTATCCATACCCAATGCAAAGAAGAATATCGGTATAAATACCCCATACCCTATGGCATTTAGATTTTTATTTAATAACTCGTCATGTTCCTTTTTAGTTAAAGATTCTGAAACAGCTATACCCGTAATAAAAGCACCAATTATGGGGTGTAATCCAATATGTTCTCCTGTAAGGATAGATACCAGTATAATAAATAGTATAAAATGTATTTTTTTAATATGTAGTTTTTCAAATTTTTGAAATATTATTTTTGAAATCAACGGGATAGTCAATAAAAGTCCAACTATATATAATATATCAAGGGCTATAAAATAACCTATGTTTAAATTTTGACCAGCCATACTTAATTTAATTACTATCGATAATATTATCAGACTACTTAAATCTACCAATATTGTAGAACTCAGTGCCGTTGTTCCAAATTTAGATTTTGTAAGTTTTAGTTCATCTATTAACGCATACACTATACCAACAGAATGGGATGAAAATATAATGGCATATAGTAGAGCTCCTATAAAGTTAAGTCCAAACCACATACCTATTAAATAACCACCTATGGCTGGTATTACAAGTGAAAATAAACTTATTATAACTGAATTTTTGAATTCACTCTTTAAGGTTTCATTATCGACTTCCATACCTGCTAGAAACATTAAAAACACCGCACCAAACGAAGCAAATGTTTCTATAATATTGTCTGTATGTATTAGCCCAAGACAGTAAGGTCCTGCTATTATTCCAGCTATCATTGTGGCAGTAATCCCTGGAATATTAAATTTTTTCAATATTTCGGGCACTACAAATATGGATGTGATTATTATAAAAAATATTAGATAGGAATCCACAATTTCACGACTCCATAGTTATTTTTATAATGATTTTAGTAACTATATCCCTTTTCAAAAGCTTCTATATTTTTTTCCTCAGTGCCCTTAGGGACACTATCCAATATGGCTTTTTCAATAGCCTCTTTTGAAACAATGTTGGTTATTTTTGTAAGAGCTCCGAGCATTACAATATTTGCAACTATTTTTAAACCAATCTCTTTTTGAGCAATTTCTGTGAAGGGCACCCGATATACTTTGGAATTATTTTTATAGTCGTCTGGTATAGTAATTAGGTCTTTATCAACAATTACATATCCATTTTCTTTTACATCCATGCTGTATTTATCAAAGGCTGGCTGAGACATACAAACCAATATATCGGGTTTTATTACCTTTGGAAAGCTTATTTCCTCCTCAGATATCACAACCTCAGATTTACTTGCTCCCCCCCTTGCCTCAGGTCCATAAGATTGAGTTTGAACGGCATTTTTGTTATCGTAGAGAGAAGCCCCCCTACCTAAAATTACACCAGCTAATATTATCCCCTGACCTCCAAAACCAGATAATCTAATTTCTTTCCTCATAATTTCACCTGATATTCTGTTATATTTTAAATACCGTATATAAAATTATTTTTAAAATTATTGCTTATGCAATATACTTAGCTGTTCTATGAATTCTGGTTTTTCAATATTTAGAAACTCTCCTACAATGATTTTATCTTTTAATTCTTCCTCTGAAAGATTTTCAGCTTTTTTGATAGTTATTGAATTTTCTTTAAAGAATTTTATCATTTCAGGAGGATTTTTAGAAATATTAAATCTTCCGTAATATGTAGGGCACTGCGAAATTACCTCAATAAATGAAAATCCTTTTTTTTCCATTCCTTTTTTTATGGCATTTGATAATTGAATAGGATGGGCGGTAGTCCATCTAGCTACATAGGTTGCACCTGCGGCAATTGCCAACTTACATAAATCCATAGGATTTTCCGGATTTCCATAGGGTGCTGTGGTGGCTCTTTTTTCATGGGGTGTAGTTGGTGAATATTGCCCACCTGTCATTCCATATATGTTGTTGTTTATACAGATAACAGTTATATCTAAATTTCTCCTACAACCATGAATAAAATGATTTCCACCAATTGCAGATAAATCACCATCTCCTGTAAATACAATAACCTGTTTATCTTTCCTAGCTATTTTTATACCTGTTGCAAATGCTATTGGTCTTCCGTGGGTTGTATGCAACGAATCACAATTTAGATATCCAGGTAGCCTTGACGAACACCCAATTCCAGATATGACTATATAATCATCAGAACTCATGTTTAATTTTTCAATGGCATTTAAAAAACAATTTAGTACAATTCCATTTCCACAGCCTGGACAGAATATGTGAGGAAGTCTATCCTTTCGCATATATTTTATTGCTGGATGCATATATTATCACCATTATAAAATTTAAAATACTTTATTTAAAATTTAAAAGTTCATGTAATCTATTATATTATTTACTATTTATCAATGTTGCATGGGTAAGCTCGAAAACTGCACCTCCCAAATCATTTCCAATATCCTGCAATTCTAAACCATTTATTTCAATAAATTTGTTCTCAATGGATATTACAACAGGCAAAAATTTATATGCCATTTCTACTATATCGAAAGGTTTGCAAAACAGTTCCACAGCTATTAACCCATAGAACTCAGCATTTTCATATGGTCCCTCTTTTTCCAAAGGTTTTGTAATAATCCTATTCACCACTATATTATCACTTAATGATAACAATATCTTTTTAATTACATCCTCTTCGGAGCTCCCAAAACCTTCAAAAACTGCCTTTACTTTTATAAGACCCTCCTCCTCTAATGCAAATATGTCATCCTCATCATAGATGCCGTTTTTATACTCTTCAATATTGATAGACATACCTTCCTCTTCTTTTATATGGACATTAAACATAATCTTGTATTTTTCATAGAATCTTTTAAAAAACTCTATTATATAGGCAAGAGCCTCCCCAAATTCTTTTGAACTAATTTTTAATTTTGAAGGGCTAACTATATCCAAATCAGCACCATAATTAAGACAAAAATCGATATAATCTAAAAAAGAATTAAATATTATCTTTAATTCTGCAACTTTTGTATAAAGACCCCCTTCATCTTCCTCTTCACAATCCACTGATAGTATTTCGGCATTGTATTTATTTTTTATATCATTTGTTAATTTTTCAAACTCCATATCTACAATATCTTTGTTATTTCCTTTAATTTCTTGATATGATATAATTTCTATCATATTTTCACCTAAAAAATAAAAAAATAAATTATTAATTAATTTAGATATAATCGAGATAATTTATTTTGTCAAGGAATATCGTCCAATTACAAACTCCTTATCAAGTGATGATAAAAAACTTCCCAATTTAGGACCGTATTTCTTGCCTAGGAGTATTTTATAGGATGCCAAAAATGCCTCTTTTGGATTCAATTCCATTTCCTTTGCACTGTTATATATTAACTCGTGTATGGATAAGGCATCGAATTCAATTTCTTTCAATTTCTCGCCAAATGCTTTTATCCATTTTTTTTGTTTTTCATTCAATTCATCATACATTTCCTTTGCTTTTTCTAAATCTATTATTTTTAGCACTTCACCATAGTTCAAAGCCCAGTTTCTAGCCATATATAGCCTTGTCTTCAATCTTTCAAAATCACTTTCTTTTATTGAATCGATTGATTTATAGTTATTTCTTTTAAGGATTTCCAGCACCTTATCCATATTAATTTCTTCTTTTTCAGCATCGTAGGCTATCTGAGATACTATTACACAGAATCTATATGGTATTTGCAAAGGCAACTCATCAGGTATTTTTGGTGTTGAGAGCTCATACAATCTTATCTTATCCATTTCATTTTCATTCAATTTAATACCTTCTTCTCTCTTTTTCATTAGCTCGAAATATTTTCTTTCCAGTTCCTCATAGTCATCTACAAGGTTAGGAATAGCCTTTAAATCAAAGTCGATATGTTTTGTAGGCTTGCTTCTCAACAGCAAAAATCTTAAAATCTCAGGATGGCAGATTTTTACCCAATCTTTAACTGCAAATACTACACCAGATGATGAAGACATTGGAACTGCCTTGTCCCCTATTTTTAACTGAATCCATTCGTAAATTATTTTTTCTGGTGCTTGATAGTCGTATATTTTTCTGGCAATTTTAACCCCTGTATCATAAGAACCGCCGGATGTCCCGTGGTCTTTACCCATAGGCTCTGCTATTACATTGAATATACTCCATCTTGCAGGCCAGTCTACTCTCCAAGGGAGTTTCCCTCTACCTTTAAATGGTTTTACCGTGTTTTTATAACCGCAGGAACATACATAATCAACGGTTTTATTCTCACTATCGTAGTTAATTACCTTTGTTGTGCTTAATTTTCCACATTTCTCACAAACTATATTTAAGGGATACCAGTCTTCTGGAAGGGGTTCTTTTCTATATATATTTAATATATCTCTTATTTTATCCCTATTTTCCAGTGCCAATATTATTTTTTCATCGTAAAGCCCATTTTTATAATTCTCATCTGCTTTATAAACCGTTAAATTAACACCTAAATCATCCAAACTATCTACAAATGGTTTTAGGAAATGGTCTGCATAACTTTCACAGCAGCCCTCAGGACATGGGATTTCGCTTAAAGGCATGCCGACATATTTTTCATACTCATCCGGTAAAAATGGATAAACCTTTCTAAGTGGGTCATAGGTATCGGCAATGAATATAAGCTCAGCTTTAACACCATTATTCAATAATCCCCTGTAAATTGCATCTGCTGTAAGCGTTTCCCTTGCATTACCTATATGTATATGTCCTGATGGTGTAATTCCACTTGCAACTAAATATTTTTCAGGATTTTGATTTTCTCTCTTTTTTATTATTTTTTTAGCTATTGAATCAGCCCAATGCAAAAAATCGCCTCCATTTATTTAAAATTATTTTATAATTCTTATAACTTACATAGTTATTATTTATAGTTTAAATAAATGTTAAATATTATTAATATACCTTATCAATTTTTATCGTAAAATATAAATATTATAAAAACTCTCTTAATTCAAAACCTGTAATAGAAAGGTATAAAAGTTATAATATATATGAGGTATAAATTAAGTATTTATAGGGATTATAGAAATAAGTGCAGATTATAACATTATAAAAGCCTTTTTTAAGGTATTTATCTTTTATTTTTTTGGTGATGCTAATGTGTAAATATAAATTACCATCTTTAACCGTTGATGGTATCATTCAAATTGACGATAGGATAGTATTAATAAAAAGAAAAAATCCACCCTTTAAAGATTCATGGGCATTTCCAGGAGGTTTTGTAGAATATGGAGAAACCACTGAAAATGCAGTTATGCGGGAAATATATGAAGAAACCAATTTAAAGACCAAAATAAAACATCTCCTTGGGGTGTATTCAGACCCCAACAGAGACCCGCGTGGCCATACAGTTTCTGTGGTTTATATTTTGAAATATATTGATGGAATCCTCAAAGGTTCTGATGATGCCAAGGAGGCAAAACTCTTTAAAATCGAAGAGGTCAAAGATTTAGATTTAGCTTTTGACCACAAAAAGATATTTGAAGATTATTTATTATTTAAAAAAGAAAATGAAAAAATAATAAAATAAAAGATAAAAAAATGATGATAAAAAAATAAAAAAATAAAAAAGGTGATAATGTGGTAAAGTTTTACCCGCACCCTTTAAAAAAGTGTGCATCCATCAGATGAAATTTCTTCGAAATTTCATTACTCGAAATAAAGATTTCGAAAATCCAAAACTCACTTCGTTCGTTTTGGAACCTCCTAACTTTTTAATATATATTTTTATGTATTAAATTAAAAAGGTGATAATGTGGTAAAGTTTTGCCCTAAATGTAAAAATATAATGCTTCCAAAAGATGGAAAATTGGTATGCACGGTATGTGGATATGAAGAAGATTTGGAACAGACTGATGAGTCTTATGAATTAAAGGAAAAAATAGATTCAAAAAAACAGGAAATTGTGGTAATTGAGGATGTAAATACACTACCGACTACAAGAATAGAATGTCCAAAATGTGGAAATATGGAAGCGTACTGGTGGTTGCAACAAACAAGATGTGCCGATGAACCCGAAACAAGATTTTACAAATGTAAAAAATGTGGATATACATGGAGGGAGTATGATTAAGTCATTTTAAATCATTTATTTTTTAATTATATTAAGTCCTTCCACCAATATTTTACCTGCTATGCTTTTTTTACTTTCTTTCTCAACAAATACTCTTAATTTTCCAGCTCTGCAAAAATGCTGAACCCTTAAACCAATATCTATTGGGGTTTTTTCATTGAATTCTTTTCCAATGAATTCCTCCAATGTTTTAGAACTTGAACCACAAGGAGCTTCTCTTATTATATCTATATTCTCGATTATATTATTATTGTTTAGATAAATATTAACAACCGGTTTTCCAAAGTATTTTAAAAACTCTTTTAATTGCGGGTATTTATCCAACTTATCTTTTAAACCATGTTCATCTAAATTACACATTAAATCTGGACAAATTACATTTCCAAAATTTTCAAGTTGTTTTTTAAAACCTGCTCCTTTCCATGCTCCGACTATTACAAGGATATTTTTGTTAAGTTTTTTATTAATATTTTGTATTTCATTTATTAGGGCATATGTTAAATCTGGATTTATAGTGTAGGTAATTATCATATTATATTTTTTTAACTCATCCAATTGAGTTCTATCAATTTCAATATCTTCAAAATTTCCCCTATACTTTATCTTTAAAAAATTACAATTAAACTTTTTTCCAATAACTTCTGTAGCTCGGTCTCCATATTTCCCCTCTGAAATAATGGCAACATTCATATTTACATTTATATCCATAATTACACCATGAATTTTATATTATATATTATATAACATATCTTATATATTCGGATATATAAATACATATGTCTAAAATAAAAAGTAGCCCGGTGCGGATTCGAACCGCAGTCCCCAGGTCCAAAGCCTAGGATGATTGGCCACTACACTACCGGGCTAATCTTAATAATCAAAACAAACTCTAATAGGATGAAGTTATATATATATTTTTCGCTAATTGATATTTGTAAATATATGGATATAACATAAAAAAATAAAAAATAATAAAATAATACATATTTATGCATTTTTAGATTTCCAGTCATTTAATATTTTTTCCCAGTTTTTCTTTAAAAACTCTCCAACCTGAGAAGAATCTCTTGTTCCGACAACACATGTCCATCCAGTTTTTTCTTCAATATCCCCCCTTACAGGAGCTGCCAATCCTGGGAGTATTATTATTCTATGATTTACTTTTTCCCCTATTTTAGTTTCTTCTATAAGCTTTTTAGCATTTTCGCCGCAGTATTGACCACCGGCAACTGCAACATCAACTGCCTTACCCTCAGTATCCATGGACAATAACCAGCATGTAACATTGTCCTTTTCAAAGTCTCCCGTTACTGTGTAGAATGTTAATGAGAAGTTTGTAGTCATAATTACAGGGCTGTTTTCATCAGGGTTTCCTATTGGATATAATCCAGGTTCGACTGCCTGAGGTTTTCTTGGGTCTGTGAATATAGCCTGTCTAAGGGTCAATATTGGCATCAATTCCCATATCTCAGTTCCATGAAGTATTATTGCATCGGCATACCTGTTCAACATTGCATTTGCCGTTCTGGCTTCCATAATTCCCGCAACTTTATCGGGTTCTTCTATAAATTGATTTATTGGATTATTTCCATTTAGAACATACATGTAGGTGTTTATTGGAAGCCCCAATATTGGGTATCCCAATAATTTATCCTCTTTTTCTATTGCACTTCTTCTTATCATTACAAACTTATCAAGTGTTTCTGCAATATTTTCAGGTGTTGTATGAGGGTCTAAAACTAAATCTTCAATACCATACTTAACACATTCCTTAGTCATGCCCTTTAATGTTTTTATATCATCTGAGGATAAAACTAGTGCAAACTCCTTCCCAGCTTCTTTCTTTGCTATCAGCATTTTAAGGAGTTCTGCAAAATTATCCTTTGTAGCTGTATAAATCATAGGTTTTGATTTAACAACATCCAAAGCCTTTTCTATGTTATCAGGATTAAGTGAGCACAATGCAATAGGTAACTTTGTAGTTCCCTGAACAACCTCAACTGCTTTTTTAAACTTTTCAGGATCATTAGATGCGTTCCTTATAGCAACGAAATCCAATTTTAATTTTTCCCCAGTTCTTTCAAATACAAAATCCTCAACATATTTAGCTCTATTTTTTATTTCTTCCTCTGGTAAATTATCCGATATATCTATACCAAGAGGGGTTTGGTTAAAAAATGAGAGTTCATATCTATACATTACCTCGTCTCCACCCATAACACATTTTTTATCTGAATAGCCAAACCAGACTTCCTTTACAGGTGGAGATAGCATCTCTATAAGTTTCTTTTTATTTTTTTCAAATTTTGGCGTATTCATTATTGGGCATTGCTCAACCATTGCTTTTTTGTTCTGCAATTTTGTTGCAAAAGCCATACAGGAAGATTCGCCGCATTTTTTACAATTCGTTTTTGGAAGGAGTTTGTAAATATCCATAGCACTTACTTTTGCCATTATTATCACCAATAGCGTTCCATATTTAAAAAATAAAGATAAGGAATAAATAAAATAATTAAGAAATAAATTATGCCCTTATCCATTCGTAGTTGTCTGTGTTTATTTTTACCTCTCCTGGTTTTGTTATTAGTGTTTTACCCAACTCTTTTAATACTGATATTGAAACTGGATGGAGCATCATAAATATATCTACGCCACTTAAAAGCATGGTTAAACCTGTTGAAATTTCCCATAATGGAAGTCTGTATGTTCTATCGCCCCATTTAGGATTTACCATCCATGCCTCTCTTGCCCCAATAGCGTTTGTTGTTCCTGATGACATTGGCATATTTACGAGCTCATCTCCTTTTAAACCAGCTATTCGTAGTCTTGTCATAGCATTTATTGAGAATTCTATACCATACCCTAATGCACAGGTTGTTGGGTCCATTACTATTTTATCGGCATCTAAACCATGTGATATCAATCTTCTGTTTAAATCCTTAGCCATGTTTGGATCCATGATTGTCCATGATAGCACATTGTGGTCGTATTTCATAGCAGCATCTGCAACCTTTTTATAATCTAAATCAAGGTTTGCCGATGCAAGTAAGCATCTTTCACCTTCTGCGACTTCTGCACAAGCTTCCAATACAATAGGGTCTTTTTTAGGGTCTCCGCTACCTCCAATAACAAATGGAACATCCACAGCCTGCAATAAATCCTCCATTAATTTAGCCGCGTCTCTTGCAGATGTATCTTTGATTTTTGGGTTTGTTGATATATGATGTATTGTAATCATATCTGCCCCATATTCTTTCACACACTTTTTAGCCCATTCAGTAGGGTCTTGCATGACATCCTCAAAATACTGCCTAACATTTTTTGGAAGACCTGGCATAGGCATGTCAAATATATCAAAGGTTACCACAGGTGCATTTGGTTGTGGTTCTTCAAATCTATACAATGCCCTTTGACCACCGATTTTTACAACCTTACCTCTACCTCCTTCCGATTTTGGTTTTCCAAACTGGATTTCTCTTATATGTCCTTTGTATTCATTTATTGGAGTTTCCCAATCTACCTCTGGAATTTCTATTTTCAATTCTTTGTTTAGTCCAGCTTCCACAAGTGTTTCTTTTAATGCTGGAGTTTGGGGTATTACCATCGGTGGAGCCGAAGGTATGTTTATTACCAGTTCATCTGCTGTGATTTCAATATTGTCTATTTCTACCTTACCTACTTTTTCCACTATTTTTATTAGTGCATCAAGGTCCATAGAATCACCAAAAAATCTATCATTATAAATCATTATAAATTAATAGATATTCTAAAAAAAGTTATATATAAATCTTTTGAATAAAACCATATCACAAAGCTTAAAATAACTTATTAAAGTAATTAAAGATATATTTCTTAATTATAAACATTTTTTTAAGATTTAATGGATAGAAAAGATATATATATTAGAAATCATAATGGTTAAAAAGGGCGTCTAAAATAACAATATTATTATACCTTTATATTATATAACATTATTTAATTAATGTGGCGCGGGGTGCTGTGCCTGGTGGCACAGGGCGGACTTCAGATCCGTCAAGTTCGTTTGAACTCGGGGTTCGATTCCCCCCCAGCGCCGTTTTTTATTATTTTATTTTCCACAATGGAAATTAGGGACATTATGAAAAAAATATATTCCAAGATTGGTGATTTATCAGATTTTAAAAATGCCATTTCTCTTTTACATAATTTTACCGGGTTTATAAAAATAGATAATGGTATGTTATTTTATATAGACTCAAAATTAACATTTTCAATTTGGAATAAAAAGAAATCTGATTTAAAAACAATATTAAAACATCTACCCGATATATTTTCGATTGAGATATACAGATGTTCGAATGAAGATATTAAAAAAATTATAGATAATGAAATGAACAATAATACTCCATCCACTTCAAAACCTGAACTCCCAAATAAAATAAATAAGATATATGGTTTAATATCATCTAATGTAAAACCAGATGTAAATACTGAAAATGGCATTTCAATAAACCTATATACAAATATATACAATTATGTGGGAGTGGGGTTATACGAAGTAATTTTAATACCAAAAAGATACAAATCCGATAAAGGAACATTGATATTCAAAAACTGCGACGAAATTTTTGCATTATACGAGTCTAAAAATAAAAAAAATAAAATACTTGAAGGAAAGAAAGCACTAGGAAAAATAAAAACTCTTTTTGCAGTTAGTGAAATCACAGCATTTATTAAGAAAATACCCCTTAATACATTTAATAGTTATGTAGGAAATCACCCCAATGCTCTTTTAAAAACCCTGATATCATTTGACGAATTGATTAAAAAAATAAAAGAAAAAGGATTTAAAAGGATTAAAAATGATTCGTTGATAAATATTTTAACAGAAAAACCTTCATTGATAGAAATTGACAAAAATATGTATATTGTATCCAATGAAAAAAAACCTGTTTATGCATTTTTTGAAGACTATGATGGAGATAAATCCTATCGTCATATCAAAAATTTCTGCATTTTTAACGACATTGAAATTAAACTATATTCTCTCGATAAAGATGAGTTTAAATTATTCAGGGAATTTAGGGAAAATAAAATAAAAAATTAAAAATAATTATTCTTTAAAATTTTTAAGCATCTTCTTTAAATAGTATTTACTGTATAGAGCTCCTACTGGATTATGTGCTAAAACCCTATCCTTAACTAAAAATGTCGTTGTAGGAGCTCTTGAATATTTTTGGAATAATATGTCATGTCCAATACACAAACCTACAATAATATTTAAATCTGTCTCTTTTTTGTTTAAAATTTCAGCCTGACCTATGGGATTACACATGGATTCTTTATTATTGGGATTTATTTTTGTTAAATTAAGTTTATCTTTGTCAATTCCACAAACTTTGCAACATATAGAGTATGTTTTAAAATAGTTTGATAAAATTTTATCCAAAATTTTTGCTTCATTTTCTAATCCAATGCAGAAAGCTATTCCAATTTTTTTATATTCCATCAATTTACAAAATTCTATAATCTCCTCCAATCTATTTTTTTTCATATAATACGTCCCTTCAATGTATGATGAAACTGTTGCTATCTTTAAATTTTCATCTTTTTTATATTCTTTCATAATCTTTTCGCTAATTTCTTTACAGCAGTTTTTTCCATTTGCACATAATTTTTTATCGCATTTTGCACATTCCATTGTTTTACCTTTTATCACTGTTCGTTTATAAACAATCTTAATTCTTATCAAAGATATAAACCTAACGATATATAAAGAAGTTTAAACCTGTTAGACTGTAATTAAAAAAGGTTTTGGGGGAGCTCATCTATTTACTACACTTACAACATAGTTAAAGTGTTTAAGTGTTTAATCTGAGCTCAGTATAAAAAGAAAAAGTTATAAATAATAGTTCAATTAAAATAGTTATAAATAAGTTTAGGGTCGGAACATGAATTACAACAAGGTGGTGTATCATGGCACGCATAAATCTAATGTCAATAGAATATTAAACCATGGATTTAATAAAAGCGAAGGGGATCGCCATTGGTTGGGAGATGGAATTTATTTTTTTGAAGATGAGATTCATGCATATCATTGGATATTAGAAAAATATGTTAAAAAGAATAATAGTAATATTAAGCCATATTACTTACGAAAATCAGTATTTAAAGATTATAAAATATTGCGTGCAAGTATTAAGATTGACAAAAATAGAATACTTGATTTAGATAAAACGAATCATTACATAATTTATGTTTCAGCATATAAGGAAGTCATGTCTGAAATTGATGAGCATGGGGATCCAGTGCCTGATGGGGCATTGATAAATCTGTTATTTAATAAAATGGGCTTTAATGAAGATTATGATATTGTAAAATATACATTTCGTTTTCCAAAAAGGCTTCTGGGTGATGGGTATATAATTAATGGGAATAATAAACCAAAAGTAAATCCCCCACAAACTCAAATATGTGTAAAAAATCCCAATATTATTAAAGATATACGCATACATTATCTTAAAGATATTGATAAAAAATATAAGGAACTAACCATTTTGTTTCCACATATATACCCTCCCCTAAAAAAGAGATGGTGATAATATGAATGAATATGAAAGAGCAATGGAGAGAGTTAAGAAGTATTTAAAAAATAGAACCCCCGAACAAATTAAAAGGGATTTGGTGGAATGTGGATGGCATGAAATAGAACCTGCACCAATCCCAATTTACAATTTAGAATTTAATAAAGAAATTAAAAATATTAAAATATGTCTGTCCAAATATGATTTTGAAATACAAAATGAGATAAAAAACAATAATAAATATGGTTATGGGAGCAGTATTATTACCTACTCGTCATAAGATACTATGGTGAATCTAATGAATAATAACATTAATACTGAAGAAACTCCATCAAAATGTGCTTTAAAATTTAATGACTATAAAGTGAAACATATTGAATTTATACTTAATGAGAATTTTAATAATACATCTAATCCAAAAGTAGTTACTAATGTTAAAACCACTATAAACTACAATAATAAGAATCCTAATAAATTCAATACTTCGATTAAGATAACGCTTGGGGAAAAAAGTAATAACCCCAATGTCCTATTTTATTTATGTGTTGAATTATTGGGAGAATTTGAAGTTGTAGAATCTGAAATAGATAAGGTTAGACAGTTTGCAGAGATAAATGCTGTTTCCATATTATTCCCATATGCTAGGGCACTTATTACAACCATTACTGCAAACGCCAATATTCCACCAGTGGTTCTTCCACCTATGAACATAGCAGGAATGATGGAAAAAGAATATGGAGAAACAGAAGATGAAAATTGCTGTAAAACCGAATAATCATTTTTATTTATTTAATTTTTTAACAAACTTTTTTTAGATTTGCCTGAGTTCACATTATGAGAGCTCTGATTATGATTTTGTAATTATATGTGCTTTGTTTAAAATAATCTAATATGAGCTCCAAGAAAGAGTATTAAAATAGGAAATAATAAAACTCTTAATTTTTAACGATTTTAATAATTATAATAAATAATTAGGCACAATATCCTTTGAAAGCAAATCTGCATAGGTTTCTTTTTCCCTGATGATGGATACTCCCTTTTCACCTGTTAAAATCATTCTTGGTCTTCCCCTTGCATTGTAGTTGTTTGCCATACTTATACCGTATGCTCCAACATCCAATATGGCAATTACATCACCCACTTCTATTTTTGTGAGTTTCCTATCTTTTCCAAATACATCTGAGCTCTCACATAAACCGCCTGCAATATTTACAACTTCTTTCTCATTTTCATTTCTTATTAGGCATGGAGTTATTTCGTGGTATGCATCGTACATAGCAGGCCTCATCATGTCGTTCATACCAGCGTCAATCATTACCCATTTTGCAACAGGGGTTTCTTTAATGTGATGCACTTTTCCAAGCAATACCCCCGCTGTTGCAACTAAGCTTCTTCCCGGTTCAAGTATCAAATTTGGAAATTCGATTTTATCTTTATATTCCATCATTGTATTTATTATGGCATCAGCCAAATCCTTCTGAACTGGAATTTCTGTATTTTTGTCGTATGGAATACCCAATCCACCACCTAAATTAACATCTTTTATTTCAATTCCTTCTTTTTTCAATTCAACGACGAAATCCATAACTTTCCTTGTTTCTTCAATGAACGGCGTAATATCGGTTAATTGGGAACCTATGTGGCAGTGTATTCCTACAATATTTACATTTTCCATTTCTGTTGCCATTTTAATTGCCTTCATTGCTACTCCTGATTCCACATCAAGACCAAATTTGTTCTTTTTCAATCCTGTTGAGATTTTTGGATGGGTTTTTGGATTTACATTGGGATTTATTCTAAATGCAACATTTGCCACCCTTCCCATTTCTTTTGCAGTTTCATTTATTAATATTAATTCGCTTATGCTATCTACATTGAATGACCTTATATTTGCTTCAATCCCCATTATTATTTCGTCTTTTGTTTTACAATTTCCGTTGAATACTATTTTTTCTGATGGAACATTTGAAAGCTTTGCAGTGTAGAGCTCCCCACCACTTACAACATCGGCACCGCATCCTAATTTTGATAGCAATCTTGTAATTGCCAAGTTTGAGTTTGCCTTGTATGCGTATCCCACAATAAATTCTTTTCCTGTTTTTTCAGTATATTCTTTAAATGCTTCGGTGTATCTTGTAAAGTTTTTAACAATTTGGCTTTCACTCATTACATAAAGTGGCGTGCCGTATTCTTTTGCGAGCTCTGTTGCATTATATCCATCTATTTTTAAAATACCATCTTCAACAGTTATCATTTCATTTCCAAGAAATTTCATATTCTCACCGTTTCTATTAAGTTTTTATTTTATTTCATTTTTTATTTTATTATTCCCTCTTTTATTATCATTTTTATTTTTAATATTTTCATTGGACATTTTTATTTTATATAAATTATATTATATTATTTATATTATTATGGAAATTATAATAATTACATAAAGGAATTATATAATAGAATAAATTTCATAATAGGGAAAACCATGTTAAAGGATAAAATAACGGAAAAAAGAAGAATGGAAGTCATAGGTTTGGAGATACCGATAATCTCGGGAGATGAAAAGTTAGGGCTAAATTATCTCGCTAATTTAATTTCAAGCTATCCAATAGAAGATAAGGACATAATAGTTATAGCAGAAACCATCATATCAAAACTTGAAGGAAATATATTAAAAAAAGAGAATATAAAACCATCCAAAGAGGCTATTGAACTTGCAAAGCAGTTGGACAAATCCCCAGAGGTTGTGCAAGTCATACTTGACGAATCAAATGAAATAGTTAAAGTTGGTGAAAAATTTATCATTACTGAAACAAAACATGGCTTTGTATGTGCAAACAGTGGAGTCGATGAGAGCAATTCCCTTGATGCCATAAAGCCCCTTCCAAAAAACCCCGATAAAAGTGCATCGGAGCTCCGAAAAATGATTGAAGAAAAAACTGGAAAAAAGGTTGGAGTAATAATAAACGATAGTATGGGGAGACCATTTAGAAAAGGTTCCTGCGGTGTGGCAATAGGAGTCAGTGGAGTGTGTGCATTGTGGGATAGGAGAGGGGAAGAAGATTTATTTGGAAGGCCCCTTCATACAACAGAAGTTGGAATAGCAGATGAGCTCGCGGCTACCGCATCCGTTGTAATGGGTCAGTCAAATGAAGGAATACCTGTCGTAATTATAAGAAACGCACCAGTTCCATTTATTGATGGAAATGGGAAGGATTTAATTAGAAAAAAAGAGGAGGATGTTTTTAGACAATAGACTATGTAGAAATAATAAAATAGTAAGATTTATATATATTAATTAATAATAGTAAAGATTAAAAATAAATGTAATTTATATAAAAAAATAAAATTTATAAAAAATATAACATAAAATTAAAATATAAAATTAAAAAGAATATTAAAATTTAGGGATATATTATGTGTTCAATAAATGGAATAATTGTAAAAGATGACGACGATGACCCGAGCAGTTGTAAAAAGAAGATTTTAGAATATTTAATTAATGGAATGAAGATTTTAAAACATAGGGGTCCAGATGGTTCTGGATTAATGTTTGATGACGAAGTTATCTATTTTAAAGAGTTTAGTGATGTAAATATACCCTTTGGTAAATCCAATAGATTAGGTATGGGGCATAACCGATTGGCTATTGTGGGTCATGCAAGCCAACCAATTCCAAACGAGGACGAAAGTATATGGACAATCTGCAACGGAGAAATTTATAATTACTATGAATTAATGGAAGATTTGCAAAATGACCACGATTTTAACACCGATACAGATAGTGAGATTATACTCCATAGCTATGAAGAGGATATATTAAATGAGCTCGACGGAGATTATGCATACTGCCTGTATGATAAAAATAAAAACAGGATAATGTTAAGAAGGGATGTTTTTGGAGTAAAACCGCTTTTTTATATAGATAGGGATAAATACTTTGCCTTTGCTTCTGAGAAAAAGGCACTATGGTATTTACTGATGGAAATAGATAAGATGTCATTTGAAGAAGCATATAATTATCCAATATCTCGCTTAAATCCAAACAGTCAGTTGATATATGACTTAAATGAAAATGAATATGAAGTCGAGGAAAACATTCAAAAAATTAGGACGGATTATTTTGAAAATAATTACCATACAAATATAGATTATGAAACCTGTAAAAAGGAACTTGAAGAAGCACTATGGGACTCCGTATCAAAGAGAACTAGGGGAATTGACAGGATTGGAATTATCTATTCTGGCGGTGTTGATAGCACACTTGTAGCAAAAATGGCGTCAGAGTATTGTGATGTGGTATTATACACAGTAGGCACGGAAGAAAGTGAAGATATAGAATATGCTGAAAAGGCTTCAAAGGATATGGGTTTAAAATTCAGAAAAAAAATCGTATCGCCAGAGGAATATGAGAAATACCTTTTAAATGTGGCTTATGCCATTGATGAACTAAATTTAATGAAACTTGCAGTAGGTATCCCAATATATGTTGCTTCTGAAATGGCTAAGGAGGACGGGATAAAAGTGGTATTATCAGGACAGGGTGCAGATGAGTTATTCGGTGGATATAATAGATATGGAAGAATATTAGCCGAAAAAGGAAAGGAAGAACTTAAAAAGTCATTGTATAATGATGTAATGAATATCTATAAGGTAAATCTTGAAAGAGATGACCACTGCACAATGGCAAATGGTGTAGAGCTTAGGGTCCCATTTTTAGATAAAGATGTAGTTGAAGTGGGATTGTCCTTACCTATTGAATATAAACTAAATGATAATGAAAGAAAAATAATTTTAAGGGATGTTGCTTCAAATTATATTCCAAATTACATAGCATACCGGCCTAAAAAAGCGGCACAGTATGGAAGCGGAAGCGAAAAAATGATATATGCAGTTGCAAGAAAATACGGTTATTCAAAAAAGAGAATAAATGAATTCTTTGAAAATGTTTTAATGAAAAAGATGAAGGATATGCATAGATTTAAAGGGAATTAATAATATGGATTTATGTCAAAATCTAATAGGTTTTACAAATATAGCTCCACAACCTCATTATTATATGACAAAAGATTCTGAAATGGATTTTAACAAATTGATTGAATTTATGCAAGAGTGTAAAAATAGAGGTTGGGGCGTAGAGTTTGAATGCGATAAAACAGTGTTAGGAAATATTGAAAACTGCGGATGTAAATATAAAAATATATGCATTAGAAGAGCGGCTAATTATTATTGCATTGAATAAAGTTGGAAATGTTAAGTATATTTATCACTACTTTAGTAACGATATAGAATGTTATAAGGTGGTAAAAAGATACTACGAAGAACATCCATGTCCAAACGATGGATATTCGACATGTTAATTTTTATTTTAAGTTTTTTTAGGTGATAAATTGAAAAAATTTATCCTCTTTTTAGTTTTATTTGTATTTCTTAATCCGCTATTTGCAGAGGAAACTATAAAATACAACATATCATTCGAGGGCATGGCTACAAATGGAACAGATGCAATGATTAGTGTTTATGATAAATCCCACTTAAAGATGTATGAAATACTATACGATGGAAAAGGGTTTAAACTAATTTCAGAATTTCCAATAAATAAATCTGAATTAAATGATTCAAAGATAAACTTCAAACCTAAGAATTGGAATTATTATAGTTATTTTAAACATCCCGTTGTAGTTGGTTATTTTAAAGGAAAATGGATTTTTTACAATCCAGAAATGTTAGGGTTCTTTGATGGAAAAAACTTCACTACAACAGTAAGTGGTTACTATTCAGGATGCTCAATGGCAGAAATAGATAAATTTGTTACCGATAACAAAAACACCGTAATTATTAAGTGGAGGGGTTCAACAACATCATGTAATGGAGAGTGGTTTGTTTTATATCATAATTTTACAGATATTAAAAATGTAAAAAGCCAGACTCTGCCAAATCATACAAAGGATGTGATATATAATCCCTACGATAATGATTGGTATATTATTACAGAAAAATCTGCCTTTATTTATAAAAATAATAGTTTATACAATTTATTTACCTTTCCAAATAATTTAACAGAGCAATGCATAGCACCAATCGGTTATAAAAAACTATTAATTTCATTATATTCAAAAGATGGTTATTGTGGATTATACTTATACAATAATGGAAATTTAACAGAAATTCTTAATAAACCAATTTATACAATGGATTATGGTGGTAATGAAGTTTTATTAATATCTACAAAAATCCTGAGCTCACCTAATAGATGCTGCATAGTTGATTATCCAATAAGCGGATGCTATCTATATAAAAATGGAAAAATAGAAAATCTTCCAGATTTAGAAGTTAAAAGAGTTGATTATATTACTTATGTGGATAAAGATAGGTATTGGTTATTAGCGGGTGTTAATAAAGAATCTGCAAAATTAGTTAAATTCAATGGAAATTATATGGAAGATTTAACTCAGCAATTGGTTAATATTATAAATGGAAATAATAAAATGAAAAATGAAACCAATAGTGGTTTATATTATTATCTCTATGGATTAATACTTTTAATTATAATTTTGATTTTAGCTAATATGGGAAAAAAATCATAATTCTCTTATTTTCTTTCTCTATGGTTTTTACTACCTAAGAGTAGCAGAGAAATTATAAAACCGCAGGTTTTCTTTATTTTGAAGATTATATTTGAAAATCTTTATTTCTATCGTAAATAAAAAGATTTAGGAAGCAACCCCCAAAATAACTATTTTTTAAAAGAATCTCTGCAAAGTTCAGGTGTTTGCTTATAATTAATAAATTTACAAAACTTTATATTGTAGTAATAATTATTTTTATTAATGTAATATTTTATATAAAAAATCTCAATATTATTTTTAATAAATAAAATAAATTTAAAATGTGATGATATGGATATTCCACAAAAATATAAACAATACACAAAAAAGAAGATAATTTTTGGAATTATTTTAGTTATAATTTTGTTTTTAAGTGCAATTTATGCTTTATGCGTTGGAGATTACAGATTAACGATAAATCAAGTTATAAATGCTTTAATAGGTAATGGAACAGGAAATGCAAAGTTGGTTATTTGGAATATAAGATTGCCAAGAATATTTGCCGCAATAACTGCTGGAGCATCTTTGGCAGTTGCTGGTGCAGTTATGCAGTGTATTTTAAGGAATCCATTAGCAAGTCCATTTACAATGGGAATTTCTCATGGAGCAATGTTCGGTGCTTCACTTGCAATAATACTTTTAGGTGCAGGAGGAGCAGAAAGCACAGGTCGCATATTTGTAAATAATCCATACTCCATTACAATTTTTGCATTTCTCGGTGCATTAATTGGAGTTGTTGTAATATTATTACTTGCAAAGTTAAGGGGATTAACGCCCGAAGCAATGATTTTGGCGGGTGTGGCTATGAGCTCACTATTCACGGCGGGAACTATGTTAATACAATACTTTGCAGATGATTTACAGTTAGCGGCAATGGTATATTGGACATTTGGAGACTTAGGAAGACCATTATGGAATGAAATATACATTATGGTTGCAATTATGATTCCTGCATTGTTATATTTCATATACAGGCGGTGGGACTACAACGCATTGGAGGCAGGAGAAGAGACGGCAAAATCCTTAGGAGTAAATACAGAAAAAATAAGATTAATTGGGATGCTTGTTGCTTCACTATTAACATCTGTAGATGTTGCATTTTTGGGAATAATTGGATTTATCGGATTGATATGTCCTCATATTGTTAGGATATTCATTGGTGGAGATTACAGGTTTTTAATCCCTATATCTGCACTATTTGGTGCGGTGTTGCTTCTAATATCAGATACCATTGCACGAACAATAATATCTCCAATAGTATTACCTGTTGGAATACTAACATCATTTATGGGAGCTCCGATGTTTCTCTATTTATTGCTGAGAAGGTATAAGAAATAAAAATTGGTGATTTAATGATTCTATCTGTTGATGGAGTTGAATTTGCATATAAAAGCAGAAAAATCCTAAACAATATAAAATTTGAGGTTAAAAAAGGGGAAGTAGTTTCTATCTTAGGAATCAATGGGGCTGGAAAATCAACACTCTTAAAATGCATAAATAAAATTTTAAAACCAAAAAGAGGGACAATATTAATTGATAATTTTGATATTAATAAATTAGATAACTATGTATTGGCAAAAAGGGTTGGCTATGTTCCGCAGAGGGCTGAAGGAAACTATATGACTGTATTTGATGCAGTTTTGTTAGGAAGGAAACCCCATATAAAATGGGAAGTGTCAGAAAGGGATATCGAACTAACTCACAAAGTTTTAAAACTTATGAATTTGGAAGATTATGCTTTAAGATACACAAATGAGTTGAGTGGTGGAGAACTGCAAAAAGTGATTATAGCGAGAGCTTTAGTACAAGAACCACAAATTTTATTAATAGATGAGCCAACAAACAATTTAGATTTAAAAAATCAATTGGAAGTTATGAGAATTGTCAGGGATATATTAAAATCCCAAAATATTGCCTCAATTGTAGTTATGCATGATTTAAATCTTGCTTTAAGGTTTTCCGATAAATTCATAATGCTGAAAGATGGGAAGATTTTTGCAGAAGGTGGAAAAGAGGTAATCTCACCTGAAAATATTGAGGAAGTTTATGGTGTCAGAGTTCATGTGGATGAATACAAAGGGATACCTATTGTTGTTCCAATATAATTATAGTAATAATATATAATGAAATAGCAATAAAATAATAAAAATGAAATAAATAAAATAACCATGTTAGAAAAAGTTTATTTTGCTTACTTCTAAACAAGAATATAACATTTTTATATTTATTTAATAAATAATATTCATTAGTTTTTTCTATTTTTAGTGAATTTTAATTTTAATTTTTATTTTAATTATTTGGTGTAATTATGGATAAAATTAACAAAATTAACGAAAATATTAAATCAAAGATTTGTGGATTGTCTGGCGATAATATCATAGTCCAGCTCAAAAAAGTATTTCGGGAAGAGAACGATATTTTATTTTTATGTCATCACAATGCAGACCCTGATGCAGTTGGTGCAGCTATTGGACTAAAATATCTTGCAAATACATTAAACAAATCAAAGGATAAAAACATTAGAATCTCGGCAAATTCTGTAAGTAAATTATCAAGGGCAGTATTAGAAGAATTAAACGAAGATATTGAGATTGTATATTATCCAAAATTGGCAAAAGTGGTTTTTTTTGTAGATATATCCAGCTTAAACCAAGTATCTGTTGATGAAAATAAATTAAAGGAATCAAAAACAATATTAATAGACCACCACAGAAAAACAGATTTAATAAATTTATGCGATTTATACATTGTAAATGAAAAATCCCCCTCTACCTGTGAAATAGTTTCAAACATATTTAAGGAGATGAATATATATCCTCCAAAGAACATTCGAACCGCCTTACTATGCGGAATAGTCTATGATACAAAACATTTAAAACTTGCAAATGAAGGAACATTCAATACAATAGCATGGCTTATAAAGGGAATAAGCTTCCAGAAGATTTTATACCTTCTTACACAGGAAAGTGATGAAAGTAAAAGAATAGCACATTTAAAGGCATGTAGTAGAATGGAATTAAAGGATGTAAATAAATGTATTGTGGCATTATCCCATGTGAGCTCCCACGAGGCTTCCTGTGCAAAAACAATAGTATCCATTGGTGCAGATGTGTCCTTTGTGGTTGCAGTTAGGAAGAGGGACCAAGAAATAAGAATAAGTGCAAGATGTAGGAAATCCATTTCAAGAAAAGTTCATCTGGGCAGTTTGATGGAAAAGATTGCAAAGAAACTGGGTGGAAAAGGCGGAGGTCATGCAGAAGCCGCAGGTTTAAATGCAAAATATGAAAAAGGAAGAAATAAAGATGAAGTTATAAAAGAGGTTTTAAATTTATGTTATGAAATGTTCAAGGAAGAATATATCAAATAAATGGTAATAAAAATACAAAATAATGATAAAATACGGTGAAATCATGAAGCTTGAAGAAAATGAAATATTTAACAGCTACTTTAAAAATTTATCAGATAGGGAAAGAGCAATTTTTGAAGGTGGTATTACATTAGGAGCTCTGTTCCATCAATTCGTTGGAACACCTATAAGTTTAAAAAATAAGGAGATATTAGAAAAATCTATTGAAGAGGCTATGAAAAACCAGCCTTGTGTTGAAGATATTAAAGTTGAAATTATTGGGGATTTAAAAGAAGATAAATATGTTTCATTGGATGGCAATATGCTAAATGTTAAATTAAAGATAAAAGTAAATGATACTATTGCATCATTAAGATTAAGATATATAAAGGAGTTGGATTATCCACTAATGTATGTTGAAGAGATTTTATAAGTTTTCTCTATTTTTTAGTATTATGAGAACTACTGCTAAAATGCTGATAATTATTGCAGGAGTTGGGATTGGTGCTTTTGTTGTTGATGTAGTAGTAGTTGTGGTTTTAATCACCATAGTTATATCATTAAGCTTATAATATGTAGATTTTTTGATTTGACCATCTGGCACTAATTTTAATTCGTTATTCTCAATTTTAAGATAAGATTTACTTATAGTAATGAGTGTAGTTTTTTTATCCCACCCCCATCCACAATTGTCTTTTTTAAACGTATAAATGGCTCTGCCATTTAAATATAACAGTATAGATTTTGTTATTGTCCAGTTTATATTCCCATAGTGCGTAAAGTTTAACATGTATGAGCTCCCATTTAAATTATTTAATTTAAAAGATATAACATTTGGATAACTTGGATGTGAAAAATTAGATACTTCTAAATTTCCAATATCTATCGTTTCCCCATAAATCATCCCAAATAAACTAAAAATTCCCATTAAAATTATAATTTTTTTAAACATATTATCCATTCTAAATAATTTTTTAAATATAATTAACTATATTTATATATGCGTTTTTAATATATATTTAAGCACTGAAAAAACTATATAAACATATTTTTTAAATAATTTAAAAAATTTAATTTTTATCGAATGATTAAAAAATTTAAAATTATTAAATGTCTATTTTTACAAATTTATAACGATTAAATTTAAATGTGATGGCAATATGAAAACAAAAATATACATTGAAGGATACGGATGCACACTTAATACCGCAGATACAATCATAATAAAAAATTCAATAGCGAGTTTTGAAGATTTTCAAATAGTTCAGAATCCAGAAGATGCAGATATTGTAGTTATAAATACATGTGCTGTTAGATTGGAGACAGAACATAGAATGATTTCAAGAATAAAGCATTTTAAATCCTTAAACAAAAAAGTTATTGTAGCAGGATGTATGCCAAAGGCGTTGAAGGAAAAGGTTGAAGATAAAGGCGATGTTTTAATAATGCCAAAAGAGGCGCATCTATCTGGAAATATAATTCACGGGTATGTAATTCATAATAAATACCATAGTAAATACAATCCATGCAGTAATACTACACCCATAAACTTAAATGACAAATTAAAATATCTAAAACCTGAAAACTCTTTAATTATGCCGCTCCCTATTTCAGAGGGGTGTGTTGGAAAATGCTCCTACTGCATTGTCAAGGTTGCCCGTGGAAGATTGATATCTTATGATAGAGATTTACTAATTAAAAAGGCAGAGGAATTTATAAACAACGGAGTAAAGCACATTCTTATAACTTCACAGGATACCGCATGCTATGGATTTGATAAAAACGATACCCTTCCAAACTTAATAAATGATATTGCCTCTATTGATGGGGAATTCGATATGAGAATTGGAATGATGCATGCGAAAAATGTTTCCAATATTATGGATGAGCTCATAGAATCATACCAAAATGATAAGGTTGCAAAATTCTTGCATCTGCCTATTCAAAGTGGAGATGACCAGGTTTTGAAGGATATGAAGAGAGGTTATACCGTCGATGAATTTATCAGCATAGTAAATGAATTTAAAAGAAAAGTGAAAGACTTGAACTTCAATACAGATATAATTGTTGGATTCCCTACTGAAAAAGAAGAAAACTTTGAGAACACTCTTGAAGTTTTGAGAAAAATAAATCCTGATTATATTCACAGTGCAAAATACTCTCAGAGAAAGCATACAGAAGCGGCTAAATTAAAACAGGTAGATACAAAAATTAGGAAAAAAAGATCTAGAATATTGGATAAATTAAGAAGAGAACTCAGCTATGAAAACAATAAAAAGTATATTGGAAAGACATTAAAGGTTTTAATTACTGAAAAGGATAAAGGAATTGCCCATAACTGCAAAGTTGTCAAATTCAACAGCGAAAATAAAAACATAAACATCGGAGAGTTTAGAGAAATAAAAATAACCGATGCAAAGACTTTTGGTTTATTCGGAGAGATATTAGATTAGTTATATTATAGGAGTAATATTTAGTGAATTACCCTCTCTTACGGAAGGTGTTAAACGAAAACCTTTTAATTATCTGGCTATACATGACAATACTACTATATAAATTTTGCCCGCATTTCCGAGCGAAGCGAAGGAAATATATAAATCCCGAAGGGATTTTGAGGATTCATCTCGTAGCGAAGTGGAGACCTAAAACTAACTTTTAAGTTTTCATCACTATTTTCAATACTAAATTAGAAAACCTTCGGTTTTTTGCTCGCTT
>NZ_WAKW01000057.1 GCF_015523155.1 Methanothermococcus sp. | reverse complement strand
GTTTTTGGAATTGACTCGGTCGTTACTAAGTATCACTTGGTTGCGGGCTTACATCAAACCTGAGCTCCTTTTCTCTCAGGCTATCATTGACTGCATAATATGATGGTGGTTTGGATAATGTATTGTTTTTAGGTTTGGAACAATATTATTTATTAAATCATATTATATTATTAATTGGTGATATTATGGCATTTGACATAAACCACAAAGAAATTATAATAGGCTCCTATGTAAAATACATCAACACAGGAACCAAGGGCATTGTCAAAGACATAAAAAAAGAAGACGATATAGAATGGGTGCTATTAGACAATAATCTAATGTATAAACCAGATACTTTGGAAATTATAGAATATGAAAAGAAAAAAGAAGAAGAAAAAGAAATTGATGAGAAAGAAATAGAAGAAATCCTTGAAAAAGAAGAAATATCAGACGTCGATACAAATATAGATGCCTGTGGTGCAGGTTAATTTAATTAATCTTACAAGATTTAAATAATAATTTATAATTTTTTTATTAGTGTATTTTTAATAATTAAATATATAATATTCTATTACTAATTAATATTCAAATAATATCTTAATATCTCAATATCTTAATTTTTTTGGTGACAATCATGAATGATACATCTGAATTAAATAGATTAGAAAAAGCCAGAACATCAATACGGAGTATTATAAAGGAAAAAGGAAGAAACCATTTATATGACCTCACAGGTATTGCAGGAGGATTTAAAATTTTCAAAACAGATTTGGAGCTCCTAGAAACTTATGTTGGTCCAGCCATCTTTTCAGAAAAATTAAACGAAGTGGGGATTTTACACTTTGGGGGAGACCCTACAATTCACAAGGCGGTGGGATTTAACAGGACATCTGCGGCAATATTTTCCACAATAATGGCTTTATCAAATACTGTTAAAAATGTAATTCATTATGTTCCAAAAAAACCATCTCATCCATCAATCCCAAGAAGTTGCAAAATATTTAACCTCGACTACTTTGAAAGCGATAATGTGGATGAAATATTAAATAAGATAAATAAAAAAACCCTAACAATCATCACAGGAGCCACAATGGACCATAAAATTATCGATTTAGAGAATTTGAAAAAAATAATATCTTACTGTAATGAAAAAAATAGTACTGTATTTATAGACGATGCCTCCGGTGCAAGATTGAGATTACTATACAATCAACCTCCAGCACTTGAACTTAATGCAGATTTGGCAGTTACAAGCACCGATAAATTAATGGAAGGCCCAAGGGCTGGATTATTATGTGGAAAAAAGGAATTAGTTAATAAAATATATGGTGAAGGTTTAAAATTTGGTTTAGAAGCTCAGGCACCAATTTTAGCTGCAATGGTAAATGCACTAAAAAACTTCAAACTTGATAATTTAAAAGAGGCGTTGAAAAGAGCAGAAAATATTGACTTAAGCCCATTGGTTAATGCAGGTTTTGAATGTGAAAAAACCCCAACTGGATTTATTATAAAAAATCTTTCAGAAGAGAAATATATCGATATTGCTTTGAAAATGCTTGAAAACTATGGAATAATCACAATCACCGCAGCAGGAATGCCCGGTGCAAGCAAAACATTAAGAATCGACTTCTGCTCAAAGGATGCCAAAAGGATAACTGATGACTATATAATTAATGCGATTATTAACTCAAAGTAATATAAAAATAATAAAAATAATAAAAAAAATTTTATAACTCTATTTTATGCAATAACTCATTTTTAACCTTTTTAACCTTTTTAACCTTTTCATTTACTTCTTTTTCATAATTATATATTCTACTTTTATAGGAATTTATAGCCCTTTCAACTTCCTCAGGAGCTGGACCTCCAATAACCTTTCTCATCTTTACATTCTCCATAGGATTAAGTGCCTTTTCTATCATCGATTTGTCGAGCTCTAAACCGTGCCTATCTAAAACCTCACCAATTACCTCATCCATATTTTTATTTCTTTCAATCGATATTCTTACTACCTCTCCAACAATTCCATGTGCTGTTCTAAATGGAATACCGCACTCCCTCACAAGAGTATCTGCGAGCTCCGTTGCTGTGGAGTAATTCTTCTCTGCCAGTTCTTTCATTCTATCAGCATTCACCTTCAATGTTGATATCATTCCATCAATCATATTTATTGTATCAATGGTTGTATAGACACTTTTCCATAAATGGGGGCTTATTTCCTGTAAATCTCTGTTGTATGTATTTGGAAGTGCCTTTAATATTGTTAAAACACTAATTAAATTTCCATTTAATGTTGATAACTTTGCCCTTGCAATCTCCGCAACATCAGGATTCTTTTTTTGAGGCATTATTGATGAGGTTGAAGTATATTCATTTGCTAATTCAACAGTTCCAAATTCGTAGGTTGAAAACAGCACTAACTCCTCACAAATTTTTGATAGATTCGTTCCCAACATTGACAGGCAAGACATTGTTTCCACTATAAAATCCCTTGCAGAAACTCCATCCATTGAATTTTCTATGAGACCATCAAATCCCAAAAGTTCCATTGTTCTTTTTCTATCTATGTCAAAACCTGTTGTTGCCATTGCCCCGCATCCAAGTGGTGAAATATTTATCCTCTTATATGCATCCAACAACCTTAAAATATCTCTTTCTATTGCTGAAACATAGCTTAAAAGATGATGTGCATAAGTTGTAGGTTGTGCGTGTTGCAAATGGGTGTATCCTATTGTAAGGGTCTCTTTATGATTTTCTGCAAGATTTAAAATATTTTTTTCCATATTTATTAATTGTTTTAATATTTGGAGTATTTTTTCCCTAAGTGCCATCCTCAAATCTGTTGCAACCTCATCGTTTCTACTCCTGCCTGTGTGCATCCTTCCTGCAACATCCTCACCAAGTTTTTTTATGAGCTCATTTTCAATTACCATGTGTATATCATCAAGGGAAGGGTCTAAATTTAAAGATTCCATTCCATTTTTAAAGATATTTATTAATTCATTTATTATTTTGTTGCCATCCTCTCCTGAAATTATATTTTTTTCCATTAACATCTTTGTATGGGCAATATCGCAAAGTATATCGCTTTCAAATATTTCTTTATCAAAACTCAGGCTTGTAGTGTATAGCATCACATCCTCTTTTACGGAGCTCCCAAGTCGTCCTCTTCTTAATATATTGTCCTTATTATCAATATTATTCATAATAATATCACCTATAATTTATATAATATAATTTAATATAAATATAAAAATAAAAAATTAAAAAGTATAAAATTCATAAACCAAAATTAAATATCTATTGTATAATAATATATATTAATTATTATAAATTGGTGTAATATTTTATGTTTTGGGAAGAACTTGATAAAATAAAAGATTTGGACTTTTTTGAGGAAATTACCGATAATCTTAACATAAAACTAATTAAATACTTGTTAATGTATATATTTGAAGAGGATAACTCCTATTATGAACTTTTAAATGCACATGTTGGCATGGATAAAGAACTTAAAAATATATTAATTAACTATTTAACACTTATAATCATAGCAAATACAAAATATTATAATATTTATATTAAAAAATACGCCGAAAAAAACTATAAAGATACCATGGATAAACTGCCAAATAAAATCCCTGTATGGAAATTTATTGATACTGCATCATTATCCCGAAACAATGACTTACATCTTGAAAGAATGGATTTAGATAATGGATTTGTAAATATATATCGCGTAAAAAAGACTTATGCCATAGAGCTCATAAGGGTCAGACTTAAAGAAATGGTTGAAAGAATAAGACTACATGAGCTCCCAAAGGAAGTAAAAAATAACGAAAAAATAAAAGATATTATTAACTTCATAGGAAGTATTGTAAAGTTCGAAGGCGTCGAAGGTATTAAAATATCAGGATTTAAGGGAGATATTCCAAAGGAATGGCATCCACCATGTATTAGAGGAATATTGGATGACATACTAAGTGGCGGTTCTCCATCCCATTACGCAAGAAGAAGTTTTGTTGTTTATTGGTTCTGTGCAAAATTCAATCCAAATTTAAGACCCATTGAAAACGGAGAGCTGGTAAATATTGGTGCATTGGATATCGCAAAGGACGATGAAATAGAGGACTTTTTAAATGAGATTGTTGCAATATTCAACACAGTAGGTGACTTCGATGCAGATAAAACAAAATACTATATAAGCCACAATATCGGCTATAAGGTAGCAAACCACATCACTCATTGTGAATACTGTAAGAACTGGAAAGAAGATGGCGGAAAAGGGCTCAGTTATTACTGCAAACCAGATGATATTTGCAGAATGAGAAAAGATGGAAAACCTAAAATAATTCATCCTTTGGACTATTTATGCTACAACATAAATAAACACCAAAAAAAACAAGAAAAAAGTTAAAATTAAAAAGAGTAATTTATTATTAACTATATAATTCATGATTACTATAAATTATAAAACATATAAATTAAATATAACTTTAAAATTTAAAGGGAAACCATGATTAACGACTTTTTAAATATTGAAGTTCTTATATCGCCGAGCTCATATGATAGAATTAAAAAACTCTCTGAAAATGAAAGAGATAATTTAATTAATAAAATCAAAAAATTTAAAGATATAAATGATAAATTTATACTGTTAGATGCCCATTTTTTAGATGTTTTTTTAAATTATAGTTTGAACGAAATTAAAAAAAATTACGGGAATTTTGACTTTTTAGCATATTATACATCAGATGTCAATTTAGAAATAAATAATCCAAAGATTGAAAATATCGATAAAAAAAATAAGGAGTTAAAATCCGCTCCGCTCCAAAAAGAAAAACTTAAAATTGAACATGAAACTGAATCTAAACCTGAACCTAAGAAAGAAACTGTAAAACCTCCTACATCTGCAAATATAGATGAAAATAAAATTGAAGAAATATTAAAATCCCAGTCAGAAGAATTAAAAAGACTAAATATATTGGAAAAAGAAAGAGAAAAACGGCTTGCTAAAATAAAATCCATAAGAAACAGTATAAATAAAAGAATAAACTATATATCCAAGGATATCGAAGCTAAAATTAAAGTATATGATGAATGGGACATATCTGGAAAATCCACATGTGAAGGAACCATTGATGACTTTGTAAAATATTTTAGAGATAGATATGCTAAAATTAAAGCCATGATTGAAAGAAAAGTCCAAAGAAAAGCTTATCCACTAAATAAAGTCTATAAACTGAAAAAAGAAAGTGATGTATTTGTTGTTGGTATTGTATCCGATGTGAGCTCTACAAAAAAAGGTCATAAAAGAGTGGAGATAGAGGATGAAAATACAAGTTTCACAGTAATTATGATGAAGGATAAAATTGCAAGTGGGGATTTACCTGATGATATATTGCTTGATGAGGTCATAGGATTTAGTGGATATATACCAGATAGTGGAAATGTAATGTTTGCAAATAAATATATAAGGCCGGATATTACTCCAAAAAAACCGAAAAATATTGATGAAAAAATATATACTGCATTTTTATCAGATATTCACGTTGGAAGCTATGAGTTTTTAGAGAAATCATTTAGAAAATTTGTAGAATTTTTAAATGGAAATGTGAATAATGGATTAGAGGAAAAAATAATTAGTAGATTAAAATATATATCAATTGCTGGTGATTTAGTAGATGGCGTAGGTATTTACCCAGGTCAAGAGTATGATTTATATGATGTAGATATTATATCGCAGTATAAAGAAATTGCAGCAT
The DNA here is from genome assembly GCF_015523155.1 of Methanothermococcus sp. Classification (GTDB taxonomy): domain Archaea; phylum AGJL01; class Methanococci; order Methanococcales; family Methanococcaceae; genus Methanofervidicoccus. The sequence continues at coordinate 27,683 of NZ_WAKW01000057.1, read as the reverse complement.
ATTTAGAAGAGGTTCCTGAACACATCCATATAATAATAGCTCCTGGAAACCACGATGCCACTAGGCCTGCTGAACCTCAGCCTATATTTCCCGAAAGAATTTTAAAGCTATTCGATGGTTTGGATAATATCACATTTTTAAGCAATCCTGGATTTGCAAATATTCATGGTTTGGATTTTTTACTATATCACGGTAGGAGCTTTGACGATATAATAAGCCAAATCTCTTCTGCAAAATATAATAATCCAACATCTATCATGAGGGAGCTCCTAATAAGAAGACATCTCTGCCCAACCTATGGTGGAAGATGCCCAATTGCTCCTGAACACGAGGATTATTTGGTAATACATAATGAGCCAGATATATTTCATACAGGACATATTCATATAAACGGATACGGTCTCTATAAAGGGACTGTAATGATAAATAGCGGAACATTCCAAGAACAGACTAATTTCCAGAAAAAAATGGGTATTAATCCAACACCTGCTAGGGTTCCTATATTGGACCTATCAAAAACTGGTAGTCAATATATAGAATGGAATAATGGAAAAATAGAAGTTAAATAAAAGTTAAATGGTTAGGAATAGCTTTTTATATATTATTATACTTTATTTATTATTATCATTATTTAATATTTATTTTATTATTTTATTTATTTATTTTTCATTTTTTTAATTTCTCCATCCCTGCCTTTTTTATGGCATCCCTCATTTCTTTTACTGCATCGGGATTATCTTCAATGAGAGTTCCAGTTACAATTGCATCGGCACCGCTTAAAACCTTTTGATATGCTATTTCTGGCGTCCTTATGCCTCCACCTACGATGATATTTATTCCACTTAATTTTTTTGATATTGCTATCATTTCATTGCTTACAGGGAACTCAGCACCACTTCCTGCCTCTAAATATGCCCATCTCATACCAAAGTATTTAGCAGATAGGCAATACATTCCAGCTATTTCTGGCTTTCTCTGAGGTATCTCATTTACTTCACCTACAAAACCAACAGCGGTTCTTTTAATAGGTTCGATTCCCAAATATGCCATAGGTATTGCTTCCAAATTGTATTTTTTAACAGTAATTGCCCCCAATGTAGGTGCCGTAGTTGTCCAGTAGGTGTTATTTGAATTCATTAATGACATGAAAAAAACAGCGTCTGCATAGGGCGTCAAACCATCCACATTGCCGGGGAATAAAATAATAGGAATATCTCCAATAATTTCTTTAATTTCTTTTGTAATTTCATTTAAATTAGTAATACCTATGCTACCTCCCATTATTATGGCATCGGCGTAATCTTTTACCTTATTTGCTATATCAATGCAATTTTTTTCATCAGGGTCTATCAATATAAGATATAGAACCCCTTCTTCTTCCAGGATTTTATTCAATCTTTTTTCAACATCGCCAATAAATACCATCATTACACCACACGTATATTATAATTATGAAAATATTATAACTTATAAAATAGAAAAAAATATTAAAATAAATTAATTAATAATATATTATACCTATAGTCATTTCTCAATGATTGTTTCTTTTATTGCCATTCCAAAGTGTCTCGAATTTTCATCTGCTTTTATTAAAACTTTATCGCCTTCTTTTAAATCAACCACTGAAATTGGTTTTCCATCTTCACCAACAAGCCTAATGGTTTCGGCATTCTGCAATATTGTTCTTATTATATCTCCATTATATTCTGCCTCTATGAGCATTAAAGGTCTTTTCTCTATTTTTACCCTGCCAACGATACCTTCTCTTGTCATTCCATCTTTATCAACTATTAATATACTATCTCCTGCCTTTAACTCACTTAAATATCTTGTTCTGTTTCCCGGACATAATATATATGCATGAACAGGTCCTGCATTCACTCTAAATGGTCTTGTGGCAACATAAGGGTTTTCCACTGTTTCTGAATGCACCAAAAACAAACCTCTTGAATAGGAGCCTATTAACATACCCTCTCCGAGCTCCATCATTGAGCATGTGTCAATACATACTCTATCGCCACTACCAACGGGCTCAACCTTTTTTATAACTGCATATTCTAATTTCAATTTCTCAGAATTCATTTTCTCTATTAATCTTGAAAAGTCCTTAACATCGTTAGTATCCTTTGGAGTTAAAAGAACCCCATCTACACCTTTTTCAAGTATCTCATATGCTGTTTTTGCATCTTCAATATTGTTTGCCACAGATACGATTTTTACATTTTCATTGAATAAATCTGCTATAAGGTTTTCCAATGGAATAATTGTCCAGTCCTTTCCTTCTAAAATAATGTAATCAACATAATCGTATCTACTTACTTCTGAAGCGTATTCTTCATCTTCCTTGCTTTCTATGGATACATAAACACCAGTTTCCTTTCCAAGCTTTTTTGCGTTGAAAAGTATATCCAAATCTTCGTCTTTATTTATTACTACAATATCTGCATCTAAATCATTTGAAATAATTTTTATATTTCCGAACTCCCTTACTTTTTCAATGTCATCCTTTGGAACCATGACCGCAGGAATTGAGCTTTCAAGAGCATCTTTTACAGTTTCTTTTCTTTCTTCCCAATCTTCATTGTTTGCCAATATCCATCCAAATTTCATAAATTCACCATTTCCTTTTTTATAATATATTTAAAAATAATTTATAATATTATTTAATATTTTTTTTTAATTTTTTTATATATCTTATTTTATAATTACTGCAAATTACAGTGTCTTTTTTTCATTTCATTTTCAGAAATATTTAATCTCTCCATTAATAAATATATAATTCCATCTAAAAATATAAAAGCCATCTCTTCAAATAATGTCCCCATTGGAAAGCACTTATCATTGTAGATTTCTAGATGAATGTGCATATCAGATAATTCTTTTATAGTGTTTTCCTTTTTACAGGTAATTGAAACTATTTTTAAATTATTATAATTTTCATTTATTTTAAGTTCATTTGCCCTTTTTAATACATTAACTACTGAACATGTTTCACCGCTTCCAGATATAACTATTAACAAATCATTATTTTCAATAGCCGGGCAGGTAGGTTCCCCAATAAAATGTGAATTGAATCCCAAATGCATTAATCTCATAGCAAAAGCCATTCCCACATATCCACTTCTCCCAACCCCATATATAAATATCTTAGATTTTTCATGTTTAGTGGATATGATATTATTTATAAAAATATTTATTAACTTCTCATCAAATTCCTTCAAAACCTCCAAATTTTTTATCAGATGATTTATAAATTTAGAAAACAATTTAACCACCAAAGTATAATATTTTAACGGAATATTATTAATATTATCATTAGGTTTTTCATATTTTACTTATAAATATTTATAAAATAAAAATAAGTAATTAAGAATCAAAAATATCTAGATTAATTGCTACTAATGAATAATTATTATTAATTAATATAAATCTATATTTTATAGATTACTATGGAGGTGCATATTTATAGAAAAATTAATCAACACATTACAGAAAATGAAAGAAGATAATTGGAGAGTTTTAAAAATCATTGAAGTATCTATGAGATATTATGAATGGGTCCCATTACCCGAAATAATTAAGAAAACAAAGCTCGATAAAAAAGAGGTATTATACAGGTTAAAAATATTGGATAAGTTCAAACTCATAAATAGAAGTAGCTATGGTTATAGGCTCTCCCATAAAGGATATGATGCTTTGGCATTAAATACTTTTGTTAAAAAAGGAATTATTACTGCGATAGGCGGTAAATTAGGCGTTGGAAAAGAAGGGGATGTTTATAATGTCCTATTAAGCAATAACAGGGAAGCAGTTTTAAAATTCCATAATTTAGGAAGAACATGCTTCACAAGGGGAAAGAGATACAGGAGATATTTGGCAGATAAGCGACATATCAGCTGGTTATATGCTTCAAGATTAACGGCGGAAAAGGAATTTGAAGTATTAAACGATTTATTTCCCGTTGTAAAAGTTCCAGAACCTATTGAACAAAACAGGCATGCCCTTATTATGGGAAAATTAGAAGGGGACGAATTAAAAAGAGTGGATTTAAACCAATTGGACATAGATATTAACAAATTATTTTGGGATATAATAAATGAAGTAAAGAAAATGTATGAGCTCGGATATATCCATGGAGATTTAAGTGAATTTAATATATTAATTGATGAGGATGGAAATTTCATAATAATTGACTTCCCACAGGCAATAAAAATAAAAGATGAAAATGACATGAAACTAAAACTAAATAAATTACCCGGAGAATTTAAGATAAATGCGGAGTTTTATTTAAAAAGAGATTTGGAAAACCTTTTGAGATACTTCAAAAAATATGGAATAAGTGAGAATTTGGATTCTATATATAATTATATAGTGGGAAAATAAAAATAAAATAATGATAAATAATAAAAAATTATAAAATATGGTAAAAAATGTGAGAAAATAAAATTGGATATATAATTAATCATATAAAAAAAATAAGGTGATATTTTTGACTGATAAAGTAGAGTTTATTCAGGGAAACTTAGCATGTGTAAAAGGAGCTCTCAAAGCAGGTTGTAAATTTTTTGGAGGTTATCCTATCACACCATCAACAGAGATAGCCGAGGGTATGGCAAGGGAGCTCCCAAAGGTTGGAGGTTATTATATTCAGATGGAGGACGAACTTGGAAGTATGGCAAGCATAATAGGCGCAAGTTGGGGGGGGTTAAAATCCATGACAGCAACATCAGGTCCAGGATTAAGTTTAATGATGGAAAATATAGGATATGCCTTTATGACTGAAACTCCCTGCGTAATAGTTGATGTTCAGAGGGGAGGACCATCAACAGGTCAGCCAACCTATGCAAGTCAGGGGGATATGATGCAGATAAGATGGGGAAGCCATGGAGATTACGAACCAATAGCATTTGCTCCATCATCTGTTCAGGAGATGTATGATTATACAATTATGGCATTCAACTACGCAGAAAAATACAGAGTTCCAGTGTTTGTCATGGCTGATGAAATTGTTGGACACATGAGGGAAAAGGTAGTTCTCCACGAACTACCTATAATAGACAGAGCTCTTCCAGAAGAAAAACCATGTAAAAAACCATATCCATTTGACAAAGAAGTTCCTGAAATGCCAATATTTGGGGAAGGATACAATGTCCATATCACAGGTTTAACCCATGATGAAAGAGGTTATCCTGATGTATCATCTGAAACTCATGAAAAACTGGTTAAAAGAATTTGCAACAAAATATTAAAAAATAAAGATGACATTATAAAATACGAAGCAAAATATATTGACAGCGAAACCATGTTTATATGTTATGGAACTCCTTCAAGAACTGTAAAGTATCTCGTTGAGGAAATGAGAAAAGAAGGTCATGATGTGGGATATATTAGATTAATTACGGTTTATCCATTCCCTGATGAACTTATAAAGAACTTAAAGGCTTCAAAAATCATAGTACCTGAAATGAATTTAGGTCAGATCGTTGGGGAGGTAATGAAATACGCTAAATGCGATGTGGTGCTTAGTGATAAAATCGGTGGTGAGATCCACAGACCTGAGGAATTGAAAGCGTTAGTTTTGGAATAAAAAATAATAAATATAATTTTATAATTTTATACTTTTTAAATTTGGGGGGATTAAAATGCATAAAGAGGCATATCTCTATACAAAGGATTTAATCTATGTTTTACTATGTGGCATGGCTACCATGCTAATAATGGGATATATTCTTACAGCAGACATGATATTATCTTTTGCAATTGCATTAATCACATTTTCAATAATGATAATAACTTACCACTTATTTTCTGGTAAAATCATAATTACCGATGAGGGCATAAAAACAAAAATTAGATTATTTAAATGGGATGAAGTATCACTTATTGCAGTATATCCCTATAAATTTATTACAATATATTTAAAACTACCAAGTGCCATCCACCGCGTAGGTGCTGGAATAAGAGTTAGATGTTCAGATATTGCCCAATACACCATACGATACGATGAAGAGTTAATAAACATATTTAAAAATAAAACTAATGGAAAAGTCCAAATCAAAAATATGCCTTATTATTCCTTTAATTCACTTATAAATAGTTTAAAAAAACATTAGGGGAAATATGGGACAATTTGACTACAATACTACCACACATGCAAATAAATTTATAATTTATCTTTGCACATTTTACACCATATTTATATCGTTAATGGAGTATTATCTAACAAAGGATATGTTATTTTCAATATGTATTTTAGTATTTGGACTGACTGCCATATTGTTGTTTATTCATATGCCCATAAACCCATTAAAATAAATGACAGCATGATAAAGATAGGAAATAAGTTTTATAAATGGGAGGATATTACCTACATACTTATTAATCCAAATAAATATATTATTATAAGTTTAAAAATGCTCAAAGCAGTTCATCGCTCAAAATTTGTTGGAGCAAGATTAAAATACTCGTCAGATAGAGAATATTTTTTAAAATACGACGATGAATTGGTAAATATTCTTAAAAATAAATCAGGAGATAAAATTCATTTTAGATACGATTAGTTATTAAACCTTTGCAAATGAAATAAAATAAACACTGTGATATTATGGCTGTTCCATCATCAAAAGATATTATAATTTTAATTCTTTTATCAATTATTTTACTGTTGGGCGGATATGTTGCATTCGATAAATTTCATACAACTAATAATGACCAAAATATTAATCTAAATAATTTAAATTATAATAATTCCAATACATCAATTAATAGTTATTCAAGTTATAATGGAGAGGAGCTCACACCACCAAATAATTCAATCACCACTTATTCAATGGAATATAATAATACAGCCACCAACAGCAACAACTCAAATATAAGTTATTATTATGTCAATTATTCAAAAAATGTGCCTTTGGATAAATTATTTATGGATTTGCCCTATTCAAATGTAATTGACATATCAGAAGGATATAAAGAGGGAAAAATAAAAACATATATTAAAAATGGAATTAAGATAAATTTTGATGTTAGAAACTATAAGCCAAATTTGGACAATCCAGAATATATAAAGGTTTCAAAAACTGAATTACACTTTAAATATGGGGATTATTATAAATATACCTATACATCAGAATATGCCAACAGCACAGCTGTAAGTTATTGCTATTATAGAAAAATAGGAAATTACCATATTACCATGGGATTTAGTGAGGTAAATAAAGATACCACTAACATGTGGTTGAAGTGGAATGAATACATCTATAATTTGTATAAAAATTAAATAAAATTATCTATTAAACATTAAATACCCTTTTTATTATTATTGTAGCATAGCTACCCTTATTTAATTCAAACTCAACAGTTATTTTGTATTTCCCTTTGTTCAACTCATCTTTTTTAAATGTCCCATAGTTGATATTTTTTGGAATGGATAGTATGTATCTTTCAGAATAGGATAGTTTGCTTAGCTCATTTAATTTATTAAAATCATTCAGCTTAACCCCTTCTTTTTTCAAAACTTTTGAGATTATGTTTTGATATTCCTCATTGAATTTATTATAATTAATATCTGGTGCAATTGTCGGGAATGTTTTATTCTTTAATTCATTGAACAGTTTATCATCAATTTTTTTATAAAATAAAAATGTTCCGCAACTATAATCCAAATAAATCCTTTCATCCTTTGGAATGTAATTTTTTAGGAGCTCCTTCACACACTCGTTCCATAGGTAGCTCTGGTATGCAGATATAAAAAGCTTTTTTAGTCTATTATCCACATATTTAAGGGCTTCTTTGTAATTTACTTGATTGTCCTCATAGGCTAAGTATTTTATTATATTTACAAACATTTTGCTTTTTATTTTGTTGTTTTTGATATATTTCAAAATCTTCTCCCAGTTGTTCCAATTACTTTTTATATATCTTTTTAAATCCTTTATTCTTTTATTTTCGCTTTTTTTATAATTTGTAAGCAGTATCTTCAACGCATTTTCATAATTTCCTTTTAAATACTCTTTTGCTATGAATTTATTATGAAATACACTTCCAAACCTTTGGTCATCATAATAATTCGGAGCTCCTATATATAAATTTCTTAAATTTTCGCCTATTTTTAAAAAAACTTTTTTATCTATGCCCCTAACTGTAATTTTAAACATATTTCCCTTTAAATCCCCTATTTTTAGTGGCTTTTTTATGGTTTTAATATAATTTAATTTTAAATTTTCCTCATCAATTGATAGCACTCCATAGTTTGATGGAATAGTGATATACTGTGTAGTAATAGCATGTCTATCCTTTAAACCGCAGTATCCTATGTTCTTCAACGGGATATTAAATTCTTTTGAAACATAGGATAACGCCTTTAAATTCTCAATATTTGTTTTTTTTAAAGTATATAGATTAAAACTTTCCTTATCAGTATTATTTTCAATATTATTAATATCATTATCTAAAATCTCCTTAACAATAAAATCCTCTGGAATCTGTCTAAGTTTCATAATATCATATGCCCCTTTAACCCTTTAATCATATAAAAAATAAAAAATAAGATACTATACATCTAATTAATAGGATTAACCGATATATAATTAAGACACGCAAGCAAATTAAATAAATTCCATCTCTTTAATTGCTTCAATAACCTTTTCATCATTTCTTTTTATTGCTATTTCCTTTATCTTTTCCAATATCTTTAAATTTTTACCGCAGAGCTTTTTATATTCTTTACAGTATTCCATAATATCTTTATAGAACATTTCAAGTATATTTTTATTGTATTTTGAGAGCTCATATGTAATAATTCCCTTTACCACATTATCGTCCGAAAATATAAACAGCGGATGTATCCAAATCATTACCATATTTCCTTCCTTTTCAGTAATATTTTTAATAATTTCTAAATCCATAAATACATCCATATACACTACAAAATTATTATTATCGATACATCCTATCTTTTTTAAAACATCCTCAGTTATTGTATTGATTTTCGTGTCAAAATCTGCAAGTTTTTCATCGAGCTCCTCTTCGGTGAGCTCATTCCACATCAATATTCTTTCCTTATGTTCATAATTTATAAATATGGTTGGTTCAACCACCTTATAATCACTATCCACTTCAAAAGAATAACCATCTTTTGATTTTCTCGATGACATGTGTATTATTATAATCTCATCAATCATCTTTTTTAAACTGACTTTTTTAAATTTATATATCCTATTTTGAGCCTCAAAGGATGCAATATTCTCACAATCCATTAAATTCTTTATATATTGCTTTTTTCCTGTTTTATCATCTACGATATAAAAATTCTTAAATTGCACATCGAAATTGCATGCCCTTATCAAGTCTTTTGAATATTCATCTAAATTTTTATAAATGTCATTTAAAATTCTACCAACTAATTCTTTTGAATTCATGTTTTTCACATCTATTCTATTTTTTAAATTAAAATAATATTAAAAATAATATAATACCTATCCGCCTTTTCTCAAATACCATCCCTTGTCGATTATATTTTTTATTATATCTCCACCACCATAGTTTCCAACACCAAGAAGTTCCTTATTTTTATTAAATACTGCAATCTTTCCTCCGCCGTTTATCTCCAAAATCGATGATTTAAATACATCTCTACCGTATAAAAATAAAGTTTCGCCTTTTTTAGTTACAACTACATAATTTTTTATAATATCTTTTGAAATCAACGACATGCCTTCTAAAGATATTGAAAATTTAATTTTATTCTCATTATTGCTACGTTTAATTTCAAAATTTCCAAATAAGATGCCTGCACCATAGATATTTCTATCAAAGTTTTTAAGAGTTTCGAAAACTTCTTTATTTGCATACATTACTTCATAGTTCTCTTTATCTTCCAAAACATATAGGTTCTCAAATTTAAAGTTTTCTATGTTTTTTCCAATGTAGTTGATTAATATATTTTTAACTGATTTAACTTCCTCACTATTTAAAGGTCTATGTTTCATAATTATCACAAACTATTATTCGTTATATTACGCCATATTTTCAATTATTTATTATTAACTCTATGTAATGGAATTTATAAGATAAAAATTTATAAGATAAATATGGTAAGATATACGGCTCAACAAATGATAAAATCAAGAACCGCTTAAATTTTGGTTTGTGGTAAATACCAGTTATCCAATGTTATAGATTTATAACCTATTTTTATACCTGTATTATCGAATTTCATATTTTCTATTGCAGAATAAATTATACAGTCCAAATCTTTATTAAGTTCAGTTGTATCCTCCCCATTATTAAGTTTATTTATAATTTCTAAGGCAATTTTAGCAATTTTATCTTTAATTTCCTTATGAAATAGTGGAATTTCTACATTTTCAACTAATCTTTGTGTAAATGATACCCGACCTCCTCGTCTTCCACCATTTGCTAAATAGTATTTTCTAAAAAATGTGCTGTTCAAGTAACCCAGTAAAAAATATAAATCTTCCTCATTAAATGGTTGAATAAATAGTACATCACCAGAGGGCAACAATCCTTCATTCCCTAAACTAAAACGATTGTAAGGATGACGGTCTAACGTTGGAACATAAATTCTTTTTTTGTTTAAATTTTTCATTAGAAATTTGTAATTTCTTAACGCCTGCCAATTAAACCACTTTTTATTTTTAGGTAGGTATCTATCGCTCATTTTATCTTTATGTTCAACAATTTTTGCATATATATTGGAGTATTTCCTCCGCAGTTCCTCTTCGTTTTTAATACTATCTTCAATAAGTATATATTGAATGCCATTATCTACAATAAACCTTTTGCATGTTTTTCCTTTTACAAATTTCTTTATAAGTTTTTTCTCTTCGTTATTTAAGTTGATTTTTTCATCTAAAACAAATGCTTTATCAAATCCAGAAACCAACCCAACGCCTACTTTTGCAATATTTTTAAGCTTTACAGATGGAAATTTTGGAATATCAATAAAAAAAGAAGACCAAATATCAGAATTAATATAGTGTGGAATTACATTATAATCAAATAATTCATTAGACATTTTGTTTTTTAATACATCCTTTGCTTTTTCATATATTTCTAATTCATTGGTTTTTCGTGTTTTTATATTTAATACCTCAATTTTTTCATTGTTTAAATTAAATTTTCCTTTTTTAAATTTAAAAATCACCGTTTCGGGATTTTCATTGCTAAATAGTGGCACTTCATCTAAATCTATAATTATCTCTATTTTGCCATGTTTAAGTATTTTTTCTCTAACAATTTTTGCGTAAGTATTGTAAAAAAAATGATATGGCACAATATATATTAATTCCCCTCCTTCTTTTAAAAGAGATATTGATTTTAGAATAAACGCATAGTATATGTCCCCTTCACCTGTTTTAGAAATATTTTTAACAGTATTTGCAATTTCAGCTGGAAGGTCATTAAAATGAACATATGGGGGGTTACCAATAATCAAATCAAACTTTTCTTTAAATGGGTAATTTAAAAAATCTCCCAATATTAGCCCATAATCGTTTTTAAACTTTAATAGGACATATTTATACAGTTCTTCATTAATTTCAATTCCAATGCAGTTAGAATATCCCTTTTTGCGGAGCTCCTCTAAGAAAACCCCCCTACCACATCCTGTGTCCAATACATTTCCTTCATCTGGACAGGTTGAGAGCTCTACCATCAACTTGGCTATGTGGTTTGGAGTTTCTACAAAACCAATTTTTTTACTCATGTTCTGTCCCCTTTAATTTTAATATCTGTTCTTTAATGGCGTTTAAAACAATAATCTCTGTTTCTATTGAATTTATGCTTTTTTGGAGGGATTTTAAAATGGAGTTTATTAATTTGATTACAAAGGAATAATAATCCATAGGAGATTCAATAGACGGACGGTATTTTATTTGAAACATTGTATTTCTTGGATTTATATAAAATTCATCATAGATTTCTTCTAATAAGAAAAAATTAAATCCTCTTTTTTTATTATCTACTACAAATACTGCATAAGCTACAATTTCTTTTCCAGAAACTCTCCTATATATTAAATCTCCATCAATTGTAATTTTTGATGTTAATCGTTGTTTATCGATACCTAAGTACAATCTTAAAAGATTATTATATGTAGTTACATCATTTCGTGCAGTGCTATTTAGGTTTCCGTATTTATTGTTTATAAATATTACAAATTCTTTTTTGTTAATTTTTCCATAACATAATAAGTCATAAGGGGTTCTTCCACCTTCAACGCTATAAATTTCATCGTTAGGTTCTGAAAATTTTATTTTTAAATTATCTTCTGCTATTTCGTACTTTTTCAATATATTTAACACTTCATAATCCAAAGTTCTATCTGTTAGTTCTTTATTTTTTAATATTTCATAAACCTTATGGAATATTTCTTCTAATCTTTCAGACAATATTTTAAGTTCTTCGTTTATTTTCATTGTTTCCCTTCATTTATTTGTTTATTTATCAATGTGGATGTTTAATCCACCACCTATATTATTAACTCTCTTTAAGGTTCTCAAAATATAACTATTTACTTTATCATCAATTTTATCTTTTAGAGATCCCAGTTGTTCCATGTTTTTATCACTTATTATTATATCTTCATCAATATAAGGCGTATTTTTAAGCTTCTTTTTTCCTTCCAACACTTCAATATCTGAAAAAGTCCCCAGTAGTTCCCTTCCAGTAGATTTTATTTCTTTTTCAACTGCGATTCCCTCCTTCTTTCCGAATATACTAAATAATGGAAACTTTGTAATGGTATTTGAACCGCTCATTATTAATGGACCTATATTGGTAAGTTTATCAACCCATGTTCCTGTAATTATTTCCATCTTTGGAAAATTGAGCCGAACAGATGAAACCCAATTCATATACTCCAATGTGGTAATAGATGGTTTTCCCTCAAATATTGTTTCTTTTTGCGGATTTAATGAATAAAATGTAATCCTATTTAGGTCGAGCTCTTCAATCAAATTTAAAAGTTTTTCGATATCTTCTTCCTTTTCACCCATGCCCAATATTATAGTAATTCCAGTTTTTAAATTGTAATCCTTGGCTCTTAAAAGCATTTTCTTTGTTTTATCAATTGGTTTTTGTGGGCATAAATAATTGTGGAGCTCCGCATTTACTGTTTCAATTGCCCCAACTACTCCTTCAATTACATCTAAATTCAAATTCTCAAAATCCACTATTCCAACATTTAAATACTGTTTTGATTTTTGAACATAGGAAACCATTTCAAGTATATCATTTAATTCCTCCACTGTATAACCATACCCGCCAGAGATAAACTCCAATTTCCAGCCTATTCTCTTCATCAATATTGCCTCTGCAAGTATGGTTTCAATCCTTCTTCTTGCAGATTTTGGGTCTTTTATTTTCGGCTTTTGGGATGACATATAGCAAAATTTGCAAGGTTCGGTTAAATTACAATACCATCCTAAAAACAGAGCTCTCTTTAAATCGGTGTAGTTTCCATGATACTTTGTTGTTAATTTATATGCTTTAATTGAGTTTTCCAACACTTCTACGGCATCCATTTTAATCTCCTAAATTATTTTGGTTAAAATAGTATTTCTTTATGGTATAAATTAATAACTGATGTAAAATAAAATTAAAATTAAAATAATTAAAAAGAAAGAAATAAAAATAGAAATATAATTAAAAATTATTTCCAATATTCTAATGCCTTTTTAAGTTCTGGAACTTCTTCCGCTTTTTCACTTAGTGGGATGCCCTCAGCGGCTGCCTCAATTGATGCCCTCATTGCCCGAGCTCCTGCAACTGTGCCATCTGGATGTCCGTGAATACCACCACCTGCTTGAATAATTACATCCTTTCCAAAGATATTTACAATTTCTGGAACTAATTTAGGATAAACCCCTCCTGATGATACTGGAAATACATTGTTTAATCCATACCATTTCTGGTCAAAGAACTTATATTTATCATCTTTTTCAACATCCTCCAACACTATTTCATCCCTTATACTGCATACCTCCTCTTTTACCCCTTCCATCTTTCCAACAACTGTCCCAATATGGAGTTGGTCAACACCCAATAATCTGTATATTTTTGCAAGTGCAAGCATTGATATGCCCCATTCTTTGGAACGGGTGATTGCCGCATGCATTGCTCTATGGGCATGAATTACAAAATCAAAACCTTCCTCTCTAATCTGCTGAACTGCTGAAAACCCAAGCACCACAACATCAATCATGGCATACTCACATTTTGCATCCTCTACGAGCTCAGCTCTTCTTACCATTTCCCGATATGGTGCGGTGATATTTGGCATGTATATCTTCTTTTCACCAGTTTCAGACTCTGCCTTATCCCTGTATTCTAATACTTTATACAATCTATCTTCAAATTTATTGAAATCCTGTGAAACAAGGTTTTCATCATCCTTTACTATATCGCAACCACCAACCCATGAGTTATATGCCACTTTTGCATGTTCTTCGGAATTTAACCCAACTTTTGGCTTAACTATTGTTCCAACTAATGGTCTTTCCTTCACATTTAATAGGTTTCTTATGCCCTTTATCCCATATTTTGGTCCAGAATAGCAATCTATAAATTCTTTTGGAAACCTAAAATCCAATATTCTTAATCCTTTTAAGTATTTCATTCCAAAAATGTTCCCTGCTATACCTGCAAGAGTTCCTGGCATGTTGTTTGGCTCAAAATCATCCAATGGATAGGCTATTTTTACCAGTCCAATTTTATTGTTCCCCTCACTTCCAATCTCTTTTATTTCATATACCTTTGGTCTAAGTTTTTCATATACTTCGCTTTTCATTGTTTTTAATTCAGTCCATGTTCCTATGGAGCTCTCACCTGCAATATCATTTGCCGCCTTTTCAAGGTTTTCAGCCTTTACAATCATGCATGAAAGTAGTTCATTATCCTTTGGTTCATAGCCGACTTCTAAATAATCCATATTATCTCCCTTTTTTAGTTTATATCTATTATTATAATATTCATATTTATTATACTTATCCCTCATGATATTTTTATTATATTGGTGAAATATGCGTGATAGGATAATATATGATGATTAATATATGATATACCATACATAATATAAGAATTAATTATTCAATTTTGGAAACGCCTATATATATTTTTCGAAACATTTATATAGTAGTAGTGATTGTTTATATATCATAGATTAACAATTAATAAATCAATAATTTTAAATACATGATTTAAGGAGCTCGGAGGAGTAATTTTGAAAAAAATAAAAATATTGCATAAAACTCCTAAGGGGAAAATAATTGGAAGAACAGACCGCCAACCTCAAATAAATGCTATTGTTTTTTTAAAAACTGAGGGTAGAACGAAGCTTGGGAAGATTTATGATGTTTTTGGACCTGTTAATAAACCGTATGTGGAAATAATACCCTTTAACGATGCAGTTGGCAATAAGGCACTTGAAGTTGGGGAAGCGGTTATTTCAGATGCTAAAAAAGTGCAGAAGAAGCGATATAAAAAACGGTCGAAATAATTATTTTAATTAATTATATCAAATTTATGAGCATTTATCATATTTATTATTATCTAAAAAATTATTATTTATTTTAATATTTTATGCATATTCCATGATGGTGTAATTATGGAAATGAAATTAGTGTCAAAACAAAAAAAGAGCGAAGAAACAAAAAAAGAGGAAAAAAAAATAATGGAAAGACCACCAATTAACGAAGATTCCTCTAAAAATGTTATTATTGAAAAAGAAGAAGAGCTAATTTGCCCAATCTGTGGAAGTAAAAATGTTATTAAAGATTACGAAAGGGCTGAAATCGTCTGTGCAGATTGTGGATGTGTTTTACAGCAGAATTTATTTGATGTAGGTCCTGAATGGAGAGCATTTGACCACGAACAAAGGGTTAAAAGAAGTAGGGTCGGAGCTCCAATGACATATAGTGTAGATTACAATGAACCTATAATAATTAAAGAAAATGAAAATATAAAAATTGTAAAAATTGGGGAATTAATTGATAAATACATCGAAAACTCTAAAAACATTAGAAAATCTGGAATCTTAGAGATTGCCAATATTGAAGATAAAAATTTGGAAGTAATTGCCTTTAACAGCGATTATAAATTTAACTACATGAAGGTATCCGAAGTTTCAAGACATCCAGTAAATGAAGTATATGATATCGTAGTTGAAGGAAATAAGCACATAAAAACCACGGGGAGCCACAGCGTATTTGCACTTAAAGATGGTGAAGTTGTAGAGACTAGAGTAGATGAGCTTAAAGAAGGAGATTATTTAGTTCTTGCAAAAAAGTTGCCAAATATTGAATATAATATTGAATTAAACTTAACAAAATTATTAAAAGGATGTTATGTTCAATTTAACCATCCATGCGATAATAAAAACTGGAAAAAGAATCAATCTGCACCTGTTGAGTATGTGTTAAATTCTAAAATTCCAATTCCTGAACATGCAACCGTTAGATATGGTTCTGGATTAAAAATGCCATCAAAATTAAAAATAGATGAAGAGTTTGCTAAAATATTGGGATACTACATTGCTGAAGGACATTATGACAATAATAGGATTGTATTTTCATTTGGAAAACATGAAGAGAAATACATTAACGAGGTTGTTTCATTCTTTAAAAAATTTGGAATTAAACCTAAATTGTATGACAGAAATAACAATAAATCAGCAGTTCAAATTGAAATTACAAATAAGATATTTGTAGAATTATTTAAGGCACTAAATATTAAATCCGGTGCAAAGGAAAAAAGGGTTCCATCAATAATATACCACCTTCCTGAAAATCTAAAAATAGAATTTTTAAAAGGATACTTTAATGGAGATGGAAATTTATATGTAAATGAAAAATACAGCACAATTCAATTAACGGCTGTTTCTTCATCAAAAGAACTAATAAACGACTTAATGATTCTATTGCTACAATTGGGTATTAATTCAAATTATAACTGTGAAACCATTAAAGGTCATGAGTTAAATGGGCAATATATAAAGGACTCAAAATCATACATATTGAGGATTACAAATCCAGAATATATCGTAAAATTAGGATATCTTAAAGAATACAGTAGAGAAAACAAAAAGCCACCTGTTGAGAATCTAATTCCCGCACCAGTTGAATACAAAAAAGGATGGAAATGTAGGGATAGGAATAGAATAAGTAGGGCTCTTGCATTGGATATTGCCAAAAAATATAATGATAGGAAACTTGAAAAACTTGCTAACTCAGATTTTATATTCTTAAAAATTAAGAAATTAACCAAAACAAAGCCAACAAATGGATATGCCTACGATTTAACAGTTCCAAATGCTGAAAACTTCGTTGCAGGGTATGGAGCATTTGTTCTGCATAATACTATACATGACAAAGGATTATCCACAGTAATCGATTGGAGAAATAAAGATAGCTATGGGAAGGACATATCAGCAGATAGGAGAGCTCAGCTATATAGATTGAGAAAATGGCAGAGAAGAATAAGAGTTTCAGATGCTTCTGAAAGAAACTTAGCATTCGCCCTCTCTGAATTAGATAGAATAGCTTCAAAATTGGGTCTTCCAAGAAATGTTAGGGAAAACGCCGCAGTTCTATATAGGGGTGCCGTAGAAAAAGGATTAATCAGGGGTAGAAGTATTGAGGGGGTAGCTGCCGCAGCTCTCTATGCCGCATGTAGAAGATGTAAAGTTCCAAGAACTCTTGACGAAATTGCAGAAATATCCAGAGTAGATAGAAAAGAAATCGGAAGAACATACAGATTTATTTCAAGAGAATTAAAAATAAGACTTGCTCCAACAAATCCAATAGATTATGTGCCAAGATTTGCATCAGAACTTAAATTACCTGGGGAGGTAGAATCAAAAGCAATTGCAATACTTCAAAAAGCCAATGAAAAAGGCTTAACAAGTGGTAGGGGACCAACTGGGGTTGCAGCTGCTGCAATATATATTGCAAGTGTTCTGCATGGCACTAGAAGAACCCAGAGAGAAGTTGCAGATGTTGCAGGCGTTACAGAGGTAACCATTAGAAACAGATATAAGGAATTAACAGAACATTTGGACATTGATGTAACCCTATAAAATTACACTCGGTGATATTATGGGTCTTTTTGATAAAATTAAAAATAAAGAAATAAAACCATCTCCAGAACTTAAAAAAAAACGGGATTAACCAAAGAAATAAAAACTGAATCTAAACCTATCCAAAATATTTCCACTTCAAAAACTAAAACAGAAACATTTTTATCTAAATCATCCAATAATCGAATTATTGTGCCTAAGAATGTTTTTGATAATTACTCTTTAAAAATTGACGATGTTATATTTAATATAATTATAGAAAATAGGGAAGGAAGAGTATATTATACTATTCCAGAGGTCTATCAAATAATGGATACCTTTTCCAAGATTCCTAATAAATATATTTCAGAAATAAAATCTGATATAACGGAGGGAGGATTTCAAAGAATAGAAGATATACAAAGATATTTAATAAATTATTCTGATAAAAATGATTTAAATTTAAAATCTCTCGAAATACAAAATTTAGCCAAATATTTCTATTTAACCATAGGTAAATTAGGATTTTTGGAAGTTCCATTAAAAGATACTAATTTAGAAGAAATCATGGTAAATGGTGTTAATCAACCTATTTTTGTATTTCATAGAAAATATCAAATGTGCAAAACAAATATCACATTAAATAATAGTGAATTAACAAGAATTATAGAAAATATTGCCATGCTTGCTGGAAGAACGATAGACTCTAGGACGCCAATGTTAGATGCCTTTTTACCAGATGGTAGTAGGGTTAATGCCACAACACAGGATGTTACATTGAATGGCAGCACACTAACCATTCGTAAGTTTTCAGCTGATCCTTTGACTATTATCGATTTAATTAAATATAAAACTTTTGACCTTGAACTTGCAGCATTTTTATGGCAGGCTGTTGAAGGATACTTCGGAGCAAAACCTGCAAATACGCTGATTGTGGGAGGAACTGGTTCAGGAAAAACCACAACTCTTAATGTTATTTCAATGTTTTCCATGTATTCCGATAGAATTATAACAATAGAAGATACACCAGAACTGCAAATTCCCCATGATCATGTAATAAAAATGATTACGAGACCTCCAAAACCTGGAATTCCAAACTATGAAATCACAATGGATGATTTAATCAAAAATGCATTAAGGATGAGACCAGATAGAATATTTGTAGGAGAGGTTAGAGGTAGTGAAGCTCATTCTCTTTTGGTTGCTATGAATACGGGTCATGATGGTGCATTAGTAAAAGATGAACCCATATATTTATCCAGTGGAATTAATATAATTATTGGAGAATTTGTGGATGAATTTTTCAAAAAATATAATTCAACAAAAGTAAAAGAAAATAATGGATTTGAATGGATAGATATATCGAATGAAAATATATTCATTAAAAGTTTCAATAAAAACACATTAAAAATTGAAGATAAATTAGTATCACGAGTTTGGAGAAAAAAATATTCTGGAAACTTAATAAAAATAAAAACTAAAAGTGGTAAAGAAATAACACTTACTCACGATCATCCAATGTATATTATAAAAAATGACAAGATATTTGAAATTAATTCTGAAATGGTAAAGGTTAATGATTACATTGCAATTCCAAAAGTATCAAAAATTAATAAGAATAACACATATGATACAAACAATGTATTAAATAATATATTTAAATCCAAAAATTCCATAGATACCATACCAAATGTTAAAATTAATACCCTCAATAAATTAAAAACTAAAAGTTTAATTAATAATAGCTATATAAGAAATATTCCAAGAATAAAATTAAATATAATAAAAATATTAAATACTAATTCAGATGTATATTGGGATAAAGTTGTAAGTGTTGAAGAAATTAAATACAGTGGATATATTTATGATTTAACAGTTGAAGATAACCATACATACATTGCAGGTAAATATGGTGGATTCATCATTTCAAACTGTTCTGGAACACTTCACGCAAATAGTGCAGATGAGGCAATAACTAGATTAATAAATCCTCCAATGAATGTTCCAAAGGTTATGTTATCATCTCTTGATTTTATTATAAACCAACAACGGATTAAAAGAAATAGAATGACAGTGAGAAGAATATTGGGAATTACTGAAATTACAGGTTCTGGGGAGGATATCTCAAAAACTGGACTTTTTAAGTATGATGGTATCACCGACGAAATTAAAAAAGAAGGTATATGTATGTGGGAAGAAGAGGTTTGCAATATTGCGGGTA
The DNA here is from genome assembly GCF_015523155.1 of Methanothermococcus sp. GTDB lineage: Archaea > AGJL01 > Methanococci > Methanococcales > Methanococcaceae > Methanofervidicoccus. The sequence goes on along the minus strand of NZ_WAKW01000057.1, from coordinate 7,386 downwards.
TATCAAGAGACGAGCTCATAGAAGATAGGTTAAGTAGAATAGAAGTACTTAAATATGCCATCAAAAACAATATACGGAATGTAAATGATGTGAGTAATTTAATTAGGCAATATCAGGAAAATCCAGAACATATGCTAAAAAATATAATATTATAACTTCTGGTGGTTTTATGAAAAAATTAACCTACAAATCATTGAGGGGGATATATAAACAATTAAGATTAAAACAAATATTGATATTCAGGAAAATATATAAGAGATATCAAAATATTTACAACAAATTAAGAACTTTTATTGATAAATTATTATATATGGACTTAAATATTGTAAAAAAAAGACGGAGAATACATAAAAAAAGAATATCACTAACACATGTGAAAAAACTATTAGATGTGTATAAAGAGCAGGACATTGGCCTTATGGAATTCTACGATACATATGTTGAAAAAAGACCAGAGGTTAAGATAAAATTAGACGTTGATTTAGATGAACTAATTGAAAAAAGTTATTTTAACATGCTTAATGAATATTCTAAGAATATCTCATATATAGTGACCCATACCAAATATTTACCTTCAAAGATAGATTTTCAGTATGCCGGTATTAAAAACATTAGATCGTATTTTCTAAAAGTAATGCTTGCATCCATTGGTATTGGGATATTATATTTTCTAAATAATGTATATGATGGAGATATATTGTCTGGAATTATTGATGGGTTATTTGCAAGTATTGTTTTATTCGTTGCAGGGATATTTTATCCAAAAATAAAGTTATTATTGTTCCGTGGGGAAATAAAAATTCAGATAATGATATCAATATTGCATATGATTTCTTCATTAAATTCAGGTATGTCATTACAGGAAGCCATGAAAAATATTTCAGAAAATCCTGAATACGGCATACCATCATTTGAATTTAAAAATATAATTTATGATATCAACAGGGGAGGCTATAACTTTAAAGAAGCACTTGAAAGAGCTAGAATAAGAACTAAAATACCGTTAATGAAAAAATTATATAGCCAACTTATAATCTCCGCAAATAAAGGTGGAGCCCAGTTACTATTAAAAAATTTATATAATGAAGTTATTAGAGAATCATTGTCCAAAATAGACTCATCAAAATTCCAAATATCAAATTTAGGAAACCTTGTATTTGGGGTTGGAATGATACTCCCATTTTCAGGTATGTTAATATCCTCACTTCAGGGGAATCTTGGATTTAATGGGATAATCAATACAACTGACTTAGTACTAACAAAAATAGCACCAATGGCTACTGCTATATTTGCAGTATTCATTAAAATGAAAATAGAGTGAAATTATGGTGAATATTTATGATATATACAATTATACGATAAGACGCAATATCTTAATATTAAAACAGGCTGGTATTAATATAAATGAAAAATCTTATTTTATGATGATATTGCTTTCACTCATACTACCAATTATGCTAAAATATATTATGAATTTAGATTTGAAAAGCATAATTATATTGATGGTATTATATCTACTTTCAGTACTATCAATTCCATCCATCCTATACGAAAATAAAATAGAAAAATTAGAAAATAATTTACCAAAAGCCCTTTATGTAATGGTATTATCATTAGAATCTGGTCGTTCAGTAATAGATGCCATTAATGAAGTTATTAATAGTGGTATTAAAGGAATAGATATTGTTTTTTTAAAAATTATTGCTTTAATGACTGAAAAAAAACTAAGTTTTGAAGATTCTGTAATATTGGTCTCAAATAATATCGATTCAAAAATATTTCGGCAGGTTGGAAGATTGATCATAGAAAATAGAAAACATGGTGGGGAATTGGCAGAGGTTCTTATGACCCTTGCAAAAACACTTGAAGACCTACAAACATTAAAAGCCCAATTATTAAGTGTTACAGCAAATGGGCTTGCAGTTGGATTGATAATAATATGTGGTGTTATTCCCGCAACTGCTGGTATAATTGGAGGATATATAAATGCAATATCAGCACTTACACCAAATATTGTAGCTGTCACTCCAGAACAACTTGCAAAATGTATGGAGAATATTCAAATTGGAACTGGAATTTTTGGTTTATTATTTGCTATCCCCATATTTGGTTTAAAAATAAACAGAATGATAGTTACGTGTGCTTTCTGTATGACCTTTGGCTTAGTGGCATTTTATGGAACATTATATATGACAAAAATGTTATTTTAAATTAACAAATTATTTATTTCATTGTTTAACTTTAAAATACGAATTACAGCAGGGGGTAATGATTGAATCCCATTGGATATATTGTTGAGGTTTTTATCAATCCTTTTTTTAAATTTATTTACCACAAAATCTATATCTACTCTATTTACTCCACTAATTAGATTATCACAATGTGCTACAAGTTTTTCTTCCAAAGTCAGCGGGATATAATCCCTTGGTGGAAGACCCAATTCAACTGCTTCATTTTTTGGAATTCCTGCACCAATGTGTCTTTCAGCAATTAAAGCAAGTTTTTCATTAAAATTATATTTCCTCAATATTTTTCCGCCCTCTATACCATGCTCTATACCATGGGTTTTGCATCTCCCAATATCATGCAAAAGAGCCCCTATAACTGCCAATTCAAGATTGATATTATGACCTTTATTTTTTATTTTTGAACCGAACTCATATGTATATACCGATACCGCCAAACAATGCATAACTACATTTTTTTCACATAGTTTCGACAAAAGAGCATAAGATTTTTTGAATTCTGGACTGTTAAATATGAGAATATCAGATAAAAACACTTTTTCATTCTTATCGGCAAATTCCTTTGATGAAAAATTAAATACATATTTAACATCGTCTGGGAGCTCATTTAATATATTTAAATAGGTACTATTCATAAAATCACCAATAAAATATTATGACTAAAATAAAATATAAATCATAAATCGTATATATTATAAATTATAAGTTGTAAATATTTAAATTAAAAATTTAATTAAACAGTTGCCTTTATTTCTTTTCTTTGATTTCCAGTTCCTTCAGATGTAAAAAATAATGGATTTAATCTTAATTCATCTTCTAAGAATTTTATCTGCTCTTTGAGCATCTTTATATCATTTTTATTATTGTATTCTTTAAGAGCTCTCCCACACTGCGGACACCTAAATCCATAATCCATTGCCTCTTCAAAGGTATATTTAAATTCGCAACCTGGGCAGTAAAAAAACATATTATTTTCTTCAATAATTAACTGCTCTTTAAGTTCTTTTAATATATGCTGAGTCTTCTTCTTAACGAGAGCAGGTAATTTTTCAAGGGCAGGTTTCCATGTATATGTGTACCAATTTGTTTCTTCGTCCTTTTCCCTGTCGTAATCCACAAGTCTTGCATCATATAATTTGTATAATAATTTCCTAACAGTATTTAGTTTTAAATTTAACTGTCTTGAAATTTCATCGTCGGTAACTTCCTCTAAATCTATAAGCACAGCTAAAACTTCGAATCCACTCACATCCTCGTCCAATACCTCAAGTAGAACCTGCTGAACCAATGGATTATCAAGCATATCATATATCTCTTCTTTGTTTAATTTCATAATTAATCACCATCTTTGAAATACTATCAACTGCCTTGTTTATTTCATCATCATTTTTCCCAATCACTGTGGCTAATGGTTCATTTTTTTCTATTATTGCATCATACATTGGGATGTCAAAAATATTTTGTTGTTTTTCAATGCGGCATATAAGTTTTTGTTTTGCAAACAATATCCTTTTTATATATTGAGTTTTTGGTTTTAAGTCATCACATGATGAAAATCTTTTTTCTGAATTTTCAATCATATATTTTACAAGATTTTTGTTTGACGACAATTCTATTGTTTCAAATGTTCCTAATATCCGGGGATTTATTTCAATGATAATAGGAGCTTCTCCTTTAATCATAAAATCAATACCATTCATCCCAGCTAAATCAAATGATTCTATAACTTCTCGAAATGAATCTACAATACATTGGACTCCTTTGTTGTTTGTTTTTAGATTTGGGACATAAGGAGTTATGTTTCCAATATACATGTTATTTTTAATAATTTGTTTATTAAATGTAATAAAATTTGAACCTACAAATGATGCACTGAAACTATCTGATGTTATCATTTCTTGAACAATTACAGGATACTCCAAATTTTTTAGCAAATTATACAATTTATCCGTGAAAGTATTTAAAGTTATAGAATAAACATTTATTCCTCCACTTCCACAAATGGGTTTTACAACAATAGACTTTAAATCATACAAATATTTTTCAAGTTGGCTATAATTGTAAGCAATATATGTTGTAGGGACGCTACAACCTAAATTTTCTAATTTTTTTGTAATGTAATATTTATTACTCATCCTTTTAATCTTTTTTGGTGGATTCCCAACAACATTCCAATCTGGTGTTTTTGAATGTGTGCTTTCAAATATGCCCGAACATATGAATATACAATCAACATCATCCACATAATACTCGGCAAGAGATAATAATTCTTTCTCATTATAATTTTCCCTAAAACACCCATGGTATTTATCATTTATAAGATATTCTTTTTTATCGGCGTTTAAATCTGCTGGGTTATAATATGAAATGGAATAAACCTCATATCCCAATTTTTTAGCCGAATTTGCCACAGGACGCGTATTAACTCCAACAACAAGCACTTTCATAGAACCACTTAAAATTAAAGAGATTTAAAAATAAAACTAGGTAGAGATAGAAATATAATAATACAGTAATAGAAACGAAATATAAAAAATATAATACATATTATATAAAATAACTTAATATTATTTACCATTTAGTTCCAATTCAGCCCTCAACTCACCCATTTTAGAATACCTCTCTGCAAAAGCATCATGTCTATGAATACTTTCTTTATTAACCTGTCTAACTAGGACCTCGGTGTCATCTGGAAGATAGTTAAATTCATCTACAACCCGCTTAATCATCTCCCTTGCACAATCTTCAACAAATTTTGGGTTATTATGTGCTGTTTCTACAACATAACCCTCATCAACTCTTTTTAATAACTCATATACCTCTCCACTCATGGATTTTTTAATGATAGTTATAATTTTACCTATGCTGATGTCATAGCCATCAGGTACTTCAATCATTATAGTCCCAATGCCCCTTTGATTATGGGTTGCAATAACAACTGAATCCAATATTTTGACGATGTCCTCATCTGAAAACCCTTTTTCTTTTAAATTATTAATCGCCTTTTCTTTTAAAAGATTCTGAGCACATGGGCATGCTGTGATTCCAACAACCTCTGCACCAACCATTTTTTTGATAACAATATTGCCTTCTGAATCCTTTACTCCATATGCCCTTCCAATAATTTTACAAATTTCTTGGGATTTTTTTTCAGTTATTGGGGATTTTTCTTCCATCATGTAATCGCTGTGCATCAAAACTTCTGCTCTGCTGGCATACTCATGCCTCTCAAAAAGTTTTTTTACAATATCAACCGAGAGCTCCTCTATACCATAGGTTTCTTTATTTACAAGATTTTCTATTACCTCTTCAATTACCTCAGGACTTCTTGACATGTGTATTCCCTTTTGGGAGCTCGGCAAATCAACAAATACTTCAAAAGTTGGAAGTAAAATTATAGGTCTTTTAGCTTCCCTCGTTATTTTAACCAGTTTTTTTAGATTGGTTACTCCAACCCTTGTGAGTGAAACTTTTATATCAGGTTCTGTTGCTTGAATATCACAAAACATAGACTCACCATTTGATTAATTAAAGAATAATGATAAATTATTATTTAACATTAATGTCTTTTAAAGATTTTTAATATAGTTAATATATTAATCATCTTCATCGTCGTTATTTATTAAAACCTCATTCAATTCCTTGGATAAAGTATAATACACATTATTTCCAGAGCGTTCTTTATAAATGTATCCCATCTCATATATGTCAGATAAATGAGTCCCAACTGTTCCAGGGGAATTATTTAAAACTTTTGCAAGTTCAGTTACTGTTGATTTTCCTCCAAAACTTGCTAATGCTTTAACTATTTTTGATTGAGCGGGTGTTAAATGATTCAAAATTTGATGGCCCACGCTTATACCCAATTTTTTCATAGCCATTTTAACAATATCTTCATCTATATCAGTTAATCCCTTCTTCAAACCTATGGAGATTGCCTCCGAACAAGTCATAATTATTTTCCGTGGAATACCATCACATTCTTCAACAATCACATCCACTGCATTTTCGGTGAATGGTTCATAACCTTTTGCCTTTGGAATTTGAGCATCTTTTAATCTTCTTAATATTAAATCATAGGATTCTTCTTTTGAGAGAGGAGGCATATTTATTATTTTAGGTAATCTATCTCTCATTGCAGGAGATACCTTAGTTAAATTTTCCATGAGTGTTGGAGAACCTGCAAAAAATGCTAAAATACCATCTTCATACAAAAATGAGTGGAAAAACTGCAAAAGTCTCAAACAGCCTTTTCTAGCAAATTGGTCTGCTTCGTCAATTAATATTATGCACAATTTACTATCCTCTTTTACATTATTAAGCAAATAATCCAAATCCCTTTCTATTTTTTCCCTTGGATAATGAACGGGAGTTTTATCGGAATATGAATCCAATCTTCGATATATATCTATTATCTTTTGAGAGTGTTCTAAATAATCTGTTGATAATGTGCCATCCATAGTAAAGATATTATCCCTTATAATACCATACATTAACTGTATTAAAAACTGTCTCGGCGTAATCTGGGATGCCTCCAATTCCACAGTCCAATGGTTCTGCCTTTTTGCTGCATAATATATAACATTCAAAAGGGAGCTCTTACCAATCCCTTTTGTTCCCACTATGGCAGCATTGGCAACACTACCATACTGAGCAGCACCCAATATATCGGCAATTTCCATTAATTCTGTGGTTCTACCTACAAAAAACTTGGTATTGCCCCTTATTGGTTTCTCAGAAAAAGGATTGGTCTTTAATTTCAACCTATTCATTGATTTTTTTGTTATTGATGAAGCATTTTGTATAAATTCAATAGGGTCCAACATAATATCACCAATATTAAAGCATATCATCCTACTGTGAAACCTGTTTTTATACTTTTCGGATATTTCTAATATTTTGAACCATTATTTATTCGAAAACCTCGAAACTTCGAAAATACCTGTTATCATGTAAATTTATTAATGTATATATTTATTTATAGAATCATATAACTTCAATCATAATTTGAATAACATGTGAATAAAATAACTAAAGAAAATTAAAATGTGAATATAATAATAAAATTAAAAAACCTTTGAAATACATTCTCAAAAATGCTATAAAAATAACTTTAATAAAAATTTAAAAAGTATATAAA
>NZ_WAKW01000056.1 GCF_015523155.1 Methanothermococcus sp. | reverse complement strand
TATCTTCTGTTTAAGAAAATCTATTATATTGTTATTTACAAATATTTTTCTTCTATATTTAACTACAATAATAAGATGATAATATAAAGAATATACTGAATGACATCCTTTATCAAGTTTATATTTCCATAGTTATCACAAAAATATATTATAACTATGTTATACTACATAAATATTTGCCCGCAATTCATCCCCTCCCTTACGGAAGGGGACTTCTTGCGGAATAAGTTAAAAAATATTATTGGGCAAAATATTTTAATATTAAATTTTACAGTTTATCCTAAGCTTTTTTTATTTTAAAAAACCTACCATAAAAATTTTTTAAATATTATCTCGAACATCGTACATAAACTTCTTGCGGAATAAGTTAAAACATTTTTATATTAAATCTCCAATAAAATATAGTAATTGCTTGCAGTAGCAAGTGAGCAACGAAATCAAAATCTCTGATTTCAAGCTAAAACTCTTCGAGTTTCATTCAAATCTTTGGATTTTGCCTAATTACTTTTTGATTACACTATAAAAGGAGGGATATTGTGCCATTTGAATTCAAAAAAACCAAGATTCCAGAGGTAATTTTAATAAAACCAAAAGTTTTTGGAGATGAAAGAGGATTTTTTTTAGAAACCTATAAAAAAGAAGATTTTGAAAATGCAGGTATAAAAGGAGAATTTGTTCAGGATAATCATTCTAAATCCAGTTATGGTGTTTTAAGGGGATTACATTTTCAAAAAGAACCTTATGCACAAGCTAAAATAGTTAGGTGCATTAAAGGGGTTATTTATGATGTTGCTGTAGATTTAAGGAGAAACTCTCCAACATTTGGGCAGTGGGTAGGAGTTGTGCTATCTGAGTTCAATAAACATCAATTGTATATTCCAAGGGGATTTGCCCATGGTTTTTGCGTTTTAAGTGATGAGGCAGAGGTAGTTTATAAGGTGGATAATAAATATGCCCCTGAATATGAATGCGGAGTAATTTGGAATGATAAGGATATAAGTATTAATTGGCTTATCGATGAACCAATACTGTCCAATAAGGATAAACAATGGCATACCTTAAAGGAGTTAAATAATGAACTCTTTAAATAAATATTTTGTTATATAATATTATGATGATATTATAAATTCTTAATTAAAAAAATAAGTGATAGGATGACAATAACAATACCAGATACAAATTTTTTAATATACGCCATTAAACATAATATAAATATAGATTATGAGTTCAGCAGAATACTAAATAATTATGAAGTGGTAATACTCAATTGCATAAAGGAAGAATTAGAAAAACTTAAAACTCAATTGAAGGGTAAGGAGAAATTTTCCATAAATATACTATTATCTTTAATTAAAAAATATAAAACAGAGGATTATAACAATGGAAAGTATGCCGATGAAATAATATTGAATTATGCAAAGTATCAAAAGAATAATAACAATAAAATTGTTGTATGCACAAATGACAAAGATTTAAAGAGAAAGCTTGTTGATATGGGCATCCCCATAATAGTCGTTAAGCAGAGAAATTATTTTGAATTGCAGGAAATTTAGTAAGTAATATATACTCACTCATCATATTGTAATTCTATATATTATAAAATATTTTTAATATTTTTCTAAAAAAAAGGTGATATAATGGCTGTGCTTGATTATTTAAAAGAATTATCAACAGCAGAAGGTATTTCAGGTAGAGAAGATAGAATAAGAGATATAATGAAAAAAGAACTTAAAAAATACTGCGATAAAGTATATGTTGATAAACTTGGAAATTTAATTGCAAAAAAAGGTAATAATGGACCTAAAATAATGTTTGCAGCACATATGGATGAGATTGGATTGATGGTAAAATACATAGATGATAATGGATTTTTAAAATTCACAAAAATCGGAGGAATAAATGACCAGATGCTTTTAAATCAGAAAGTGATTGTGCATACCAATAAAGGAGATTTGGTAGGCGTTTTAGGTTCAAAACCTCCTCATAAAATGAAAGAAAGTGAAAGAAACAAATTAATAAAATACGAAGACATGTTTATTGATATAGGGGCAAAAGATAGGGAAGACGCTCAAAAAATGGGTGTAGAAATAGGTTCATGGATTTCATTTAAATCTGATTTTGACGAGCTCGGCAACAACAGAGTGTCATGTAAATCATTCGATAACCGGTCAGGATGCGCTGTTTTATTGGAAGTTGCAAAAGAATTGAGTGAATTGGAATTAAACTGTCAGGTATATTTCGTGGGAACCGTTCAGGAAGAAGTTGGATTAAAAGGTGCAAGAACATCAGCTTTTGGTATTAATCCAGATGTGGCGTTTGCCCTTGATGTAACAATCTGTGGAGACCATCCAGGTATAAAATTGGAAGATGCTCCTGTTGAATTAGGCAAAGGTCCAGTAGTTGGAATAATAGATGCCTCTGGAAGAGGTTTAATAACCCATCCAAAAGTTTTAAATATGGTAAAGGAAGTATCAAAGAAATACGATATTCCAATCCAGTATGAAGTTGGAGAAGGCGGGACAACTGATGCTACTGCAATATATTTAACGAGGGAAGGCATACCTACTGGAGTAATATCGGTTCCTTCCAGATATATACATACGCCAGTTGAGGTAATTGATATTACCGATTTAGATGAAACTGTTAAACTTGTGAGCTCCTGTATTAAGGAGTTAAATATATATTTCCCATAGAAGGGGATACAATGAAGGAAATAATAGTAAGATTAATTACATACCCTATTGTTTATATTTTATGGGGGGGTTTGATGTGGTATTCTCAAATAATTACCCCACTTGATTTTACTTATTATCTACATTATATTCCATTATGCAATGCCAAATTTTATAATATTCTTCAAACTTCACCATTCATAATAATAGAATTTTTTAGAATAATTTATTTATATTTATTTACATTTTGTATAGTTGGAGGAATTGGTTATTATTTAATTATAAAGAGAGATTATTTAAAATCAGATATAATATTGGTAGATATTGCATTTGGATGGCTTATAGCAGGGTTAATTTATACATTTTTTGTAGTTCAATCTCCATTTCAAGTTGGAGTTGCACATGATTTAGTAAATGATAATTTATTATGGATATGTACAAAACCAACATACGAAATTCCTTCCCTGCATACTGCATACTCTGTTCTTATGGCACTTCATTTTAAGGATGAAAAAAGTAAAATAAGATATTTTTTCTATGCACTTGGTATATTAATACCTATTTCGACCCTATTTATGGGACAGCACTGGATTATTGATGTAATTACTGGAATAATATTTGCATATATATTGTATCGACTTCCTAAAAATATTCATTTAAAAATACATAATGTGCTTAACTATTTATCAGGGTATTACGATATTATAAAAAAATAAAAAGTTAAAATTTAATATAAAAGTGAAAACATGGAAATTAAGGTAGATAATAAAGGAATAGCATGGTCATGTAGAATGTGTGGAAAATGCTGTGATTCTCCAACACTAACAAAAAAGGATATAGCAAATATAAGTGGATACTTGAAAATATCCTTTGAAGAGACTGTTAAGAAATATTTAACATATTTTGATGGAACATACGGCGAGTTAAAAGAAGTTAAAGGTAAATGCGTATTTTTAAAAAATAATAAATGCTCTATATATAAGGTAAGACCGCTGATTTGCAGATTAAGACCATATTCTCCACAGCTGAAAAATGGAAAATTGGTATTAACTTATGATGGATGGTTTTTAAATAACTGTCCTGGGTTATTTGTTGGGGATTTACCTATTGAAAGGGAGTATTTAAAATATGGCTCCCTTGTTGTTAAATACTTAGGGGCAGAAAAACCTACGCCTGATGAATTGTTTGATAGATTAAAAAATAGATTAGCAAAAGGTTCTGTTTGAAACTGGAATACATAACGTTTTATCACAGTGCGGACATTTAACCACGACCTTTCCCAGTTCGTAGTTTGATTCAAATGGCTTTTTGCAGTAAGGGCACAGCCATATTCTTTTCGATGTTGTTTTGCATTCTCCTATTTCCCCAACTGTTGGATATTTTTTATAGGTAATATCGCTTTCATTATCTTGATATTTGAAGAACATTTTTATCATCTTTAAGTAGAGCTCTACCGCAGATTTATTTATACAGTCATCCCCTCCACATATTGGGCATTTCATATTTTTAGCTATCTCTTTAATGTTTGATTCGTTTTCCATATTATCACCAAAAAAATTAATATTAAATAATAATTAATAAAATTAAGCCGCAGATACGATTTTTATTATATCTCCATCTTTTAACTCATGGTCTGCACCGATTCTTATTTTCTTTCTAGCATCAACGGCATATATAAATTTATTCCCTATATCTGTATGTATTTTAAATGCCAAATCCTTTGCAGTGGTTCCCTTTTTTACCAAATAGGCATCTGGAAGGACATTTCCTTTTTTATCACAGTATTTGTTTTCATCCTCAACAGGATAAACAACAATCATATCCAATAGGTCAAAGTATGCTCTGTTTAGGAGCTCCTGTATGCCAGTTCCATTATGTTTTTTTAGGTATTCCTTCATATAATTTAGGGCGTTTTTCTGTGCGTCATTTAAGGATTCATTTATTATTTCAAAATCATTTTTAGTTCTATCATACTTAATAATTCCCGCCTTTTCAGCTCTCTTCAATGCGAGCTCTATCTCTGCTGATGTAGGTATTACAATATAGTCTTTAAATTCTTCCCTTAACTTTTTGATATTTTCTTCTGCATCAGGATGGTCTGCTTTGTTTGCAGCTATAATCATAGGTTTTGAAAGCTTTCTAAGAGTTTTTGCCAAATATAAAAGGTCATTATCAGTCCATTTTATAGGGCTATCGTCTAAATTACGAATAGCATTATCTACCTGTTCTTCTGAGATATTGAGCCCGCTTAACTGCTCAGAGATTATTTTTGAAGTGTTCTTTTGCTGTTGTGCCTTTCTCGATAACTTATCCCAGTTTTTAGTAAGTATTCCATAAATCCACATGTCGAGTTCATCCAATAAAAATTTAACATCTTCTGCTGGGTTGTGATTTTCAGTTGAATTTCCCTCTAAATCTGTTTTACCGCTTGCATCTACAACCACTATAAAGGCATCAGCCTGCCTTAAATCATCTAAAAATTTGTTTCCCATACCTTTTCCTTTGTGAGCCTCTGGAACAAGTCCAGCAACATCTATTATTTCAACGGGTATGTATCTTATCCCATCAATACATTTTGAATTATTTGGGTTGCATTGGATGTTTAGTTCTTTACATGGACAGGGTGAGCTCACAAAGGATGTTCCAATGTTTGGGTTTATTGTTGTAAATGGATAATTTCCAATATCTGCAACTTTTTCAGTCATTGCATTGAATAAAGTTGATTTTCCCACATTTGGTTTTCCTACAAGTCCTAATATCGCCATAATTTCACGCTCTTCTTTTTTTTCAGTGAAAAAATATAAAATCTTTGATTTTATGTATATTTCACGATCTTTGTTTTCTTTTTCTATTATTAATTTATAAAATTAAATTATAATAAAAATTAATTCAGCATTTATATTATTTATATATAATTTTTTATAAGATTTGTATAATTCATTAATAAATTATTTTTTTTCAAATACTTTAAAAACTGCACTGGTTTATTGTAATTTTTTATTAAATCACATAGTTCAGCACCACCACGACACAAAACACACTGAATAACCATGGAGTTAAAATTTTCGTAATTTACCTTTACATTGAATTTTTTTAAGGATTTTTCAATATATTTTATATTACTTTTTGATTCTAAATTAAATAGCTCGTTTTCAAATTCAGAATGTGGTTTTGGAATAAATGGATTTACGCTTATTTCTACTTTCCTAAAATCTTTTTTAATGTTCTTAGATAAATTTATTATTTCTTCAATGTCTTCTTCGGTTTCAGTTGGAAGTCCAACCATATAATATAATTTTACCTTATGAATTTTGTTATTTTTTGCAATATCCAAAGCATTTAAAATATCATTATTTGATATATCCTTTTTTATATATTCCCTTAATCTCTCGCTTCCTGCTTCTGGTGCTATTGTAAGAGTTTTAAGATTTAGGATTTTTAGGAGCTCATCCTTTATGGTATCTGCCCTTAGTGATGATGGAGATATTGAAATATTGCCTTTTTCCTTTATGTAGTGGCATAAATCAATTATATGCCTATAATCTCCAACAGATGGAGATATTAATGCAATTTTATTTGTTTTTGTGTGTTTTAGTCCTTCATCGACAAGATACTTTAAGTCGTCAAGTTTTCTAAATCTCGGCGGGTAATATATGCTTTTTGCCATGCAAAATCTGCATCTTCTTGGGCATCCCCTTCCTATCTCCAGCAAAAAAGCATCTCCATATGCACCAGATGGATGGGTAAATTGATTTGTTGGATAATCCTCTATTGTTATTTTTTTTGGGTAAATTCTCTTTATCTTTCTAAAATCTTCTTTATTTACTCCATCAAGTTTTGGATAATAAACTCCTTCTAAATCAGTTTTTCTATGGATGAGCTCATACATAATGTCTGTGCCTTCAATCTCACCAATCACAAAGGCATCAAAAAAACCGCTCAATGGCAAAGGATTGGCGATTGCACAGGGACCACCACCTATAAAAATAGCATTTGGGTTTTTTTGCCTTAATTTGGTTATTATATTAACCACATTAAAATAATCGTTTTCATATTGTAGGGTGATGATTATAGCATCTTTATTTTTTATTTCGTTGCAATTCTCGATAAAATACATATTGCAGTTTATATCAGGGTATTTATTTAAATGATGATGTAAAATATGCATTGCTAAACAGGAGATGCCTCCTTTAAACTTGTTTGGATAAATTAGTGCCACATTTTTCATAAATACCACAAATCTAATTTAAATTTTATGTCGAACACCCCAATAATTTAGAATATGCCTTTTCTGCCATTTCATAAACTTTTTTCTCATCAATATTTACCATTTTTCCATCATTTAAAACAATATTTCCATCGATTATGACCATATCTACATTCCCGTTAAATGAATAAACTAAATGGGAGCTAATATTTTCCTTTGGTATTAAATAGGGTTTATCCAAATCTATTAATACAACATCAGCCAGAGCTCCTTCCACCAACTCACCAGCATTTAAACCAAGGGCATGGGCTCCGTTTTTTGTGGCAAAATTAAATGACTCGTTGGCATTGACAACAGTTGGATTTAATGATATTCCTTTATGAATAAGGGAAACTGTTTTTATCTCTTCGAAAAGGTTTAAATTGTTATTGCTTCCGCATCCATCTGTTCCAAGGGTGATTAAAATATCATTTTCCATAAGTTTTGGAATTGGAGCTATTCCCGAGGCTAGTTTTAAGTTGCTTACTGGATTGTGAGATACTGCTATGTTTCTATTTTTTATAATATTTATCTCATCCTCTGAAAGATGGACGCAGTGGGCGGATATTACCTTTACATCATTAAAGAATCCAAAGGAATTCAGATATTCAAAAGGTCTCATTCCAGTTTTTTCCTTTATGGTTTTTACCTCATCCAGAGTTTCATTCATGTGAATGTGTATCGGAACATCATATTCCTTAGCCATGTTGTGGGTTTCCATTAGGAGCTCCTTTGAACAAGTATATGGTGCATGAGGTCCCAATACGGGATTTATCCTTTGGTCGTTCAGTTTTTTTATTTGTTTAATGGTTTCTTCACTTGTTTTAAGCTCTTTTTCTCTTTTTTCTTCATCAAATAAATCAATCATTCCATATGCCAAAAAGCCCCTAATGCCAGTTTCTTTTACTGCCTTAATTATGCCGTCTAAATAAAAATACATGTCATTGAATGTTGTTGTTCCACTTTTAATCATCTCCACGCATCCAAGTAAAGCTCCTGCATAAACAATATCTTCGTTTAATTTTGCCTCCATCTTCCAGATGTAATCGTTCAACCATTCCATAAGTGGCAAATCATCGGCAACCCCTCTAAAAAGGGTCATAGGTATGTGTGTATGGGTATTTACAAGTCCGGGGATTGCTATTTTATTTTTACCATCTATTATCTTTAAGTCCTTTTCATTTAGATTTTCTTTATCTACTAAATTTTTTCCAATCCTTTTTATTTTATTTCCTTCAATTAATAAGTCCTGTATGCTGTTGTCTATTAGAGCTCCTTTTATTAGAATCATAATAATACCTCAATTTTATTTAATCACCTGAATGAAATGAAGGTGAGCTATAAAATCCCATAGGATTTTATTTAATCACCTGAATGAAATGAAGGTGAGCTATAAAACTCGAAGAGTTTTATTTAATTTTAATTTATTTTTATATTTTTTAATTTAATTTTAATTCTTATTTAAATAAAAATTTTTAATATTTTTAACTTAATATAGTTTTAGTTCTCACACTTCCGCCACCATCTCCAACTGGAACGCTCTGACCATTTTTACCGCAGTATCCAACACCCAATTTAAATTCATCAGACACTGCGTCTATATTATGAAGAATGTTCAATATTTCACCACTAAGCCCCGCATCTCTTAAAGGCGTAGTTAATTCTCCATTTTCAATTAAAAATGCCTCAACTGCATTGAATTGGAACAGTCCCTTTCCTGTATCGACTTGACCCCCCCTTGAACTTTTTAAGAATATGCCGTTTTTTGTATCTTGTAGGAGCTCGTCAAATTTCCAATCTCCCGGCTGTATGTAGGTGTTGCTCATTCTAACAATAGGTTTGTTCAATCCCTGAGCTCTTGCATTTCCAGTGGTTTCCATATTTAACCTTCCCGCAGTCTCTCGGGTGTGTAGATAGTTTTTTAAAACTCCATTTTCAATTATTTTGGTTTCGCTTCCCTTTACTCCTTCACTATCGTATTTATAGTATCCAAAAGAACCTTCTATCAATGGATTGTCGATTACAGTTACATATTCACTTCCAACGACTTCTCCAATTTTGTCCTTAAATACGCTATCATTCTGCAAAACTAAATCAGCCTCTGAGGCATGACCAACCGCCTCATGAATAAATACACCTGCGAGCTCAGGGTCAAGGATTACATTGAACTCTCCCTTTGGACATGGTTTAGCACTAAGTAATCTTAACGCTCTATTTTTTGCATATTCTGCTTTTTGAGATATATTTCCTTCTTTTATAACCTCAAACCCATCTCCACCAAGCCTTTCAGAAGCATACTGCAATGTGGTGTCCTTTGCAACTGCGGTCATATACATTAAAACTCGCATATTTTCATATTCAATTTTTGTTCCTTCGCTGTTCATAAATAAAGAATGCCCAACAGCATCGGAATATGCCACAGAGGTGCTCACTATTTTATTATTTTCATCAGTATCATTTTTACTCATATGTTCATGAGCAAGCATTAAATATTCCTTTTTTTCGTCGGTGCCGATATTTTCAGGATTTATTTTTGCATTTGATTTAACGTAGTCCTCATAGGTTTTTACATCCTTTAAAACCACAGTTTTCTTGGAGTTTTCATTAGAAATTTTGGCAATTTTATATGCTTTCTGTATTAGTTCTTCTATTTCATTTAGATTTACTTTGTTTGAAGTTGCGTACCCCCATCCATTTTTATAAAGCACCCTCACAGATACTCCTGCACTCATACCAGATGAAATTTCATCGATATTTCCATCTTTTAGAATTATATGGTTGGATTCTCCAAAACCTACCCTAATATCGCAATAAGTCCCCATGAACATTTTTTCAAGCTTTTCTAAATCAATATATCTTAAATTTTCCATTCTTTCACCTTTTCTTATAATAATTAATTAAATTATATTAAATTACATTAAAATATAAAATAATATATATTCATAATATAGCAAATATAAATAACAAATATAAAATAATAAAATACCAATAAATATAAAATGTTATAATGCAATAATAATTTTAGTAATAGATTATTTGCAATGTTAATATTAACTTTTTTGAGGTAATGAAATGATAAAAAATATCTTATAATTTTTTTAAGTTTTTTTATATTTTACTGATAGCATGATTTAACAACAAATCTATCTAACATCAAAAAATAAAAAAAGTTTTAGTAATATTATATTATAGATACTTAATAATATACTAATTAATTTAATAAATAGTTTAAGAAATCTGTTTAGAAGG
>NZ_WAKW01000055.1 GCF_015523155.1 Methanothermococcus sp. | reverse complement strand
GAAGTGAAAAATCACCTTATGTATATGCCTACGATTTAATACCTCAGAATTTCTCAATTGTAGGTAATATTTCAGTAAATAGAAGTTATATGTTAAATAATACTGGAAACCATTCTGTATCTGACCCAAGATATAACATGAGTATATACTGGGCATTGAATCCACTTAACGGTGGTGCAAACGGTGATGGTTCTTACAACGATTCCACTGAAATAAATAACAATGAAACAGTAGTAATACACTATAAATTAAATGGAACAGGGGAATTCAATCCATCAGATGCATTCATAGTAGGTATCGACCCTACGCATTCATTACTTCCTACAACATCACCCAAGATATTACTTGTAAGTGGTGCAGTGGCTGATAATTACGAAACTTTACTTATGCTTCTCAGTGGTTTAATCGGTGTAGGGGCTGTAATTAGGGGAAGAAAATTAAATAAATAAAAATATTTATATAATTAAAGTTTATATAGAAAAACATTATAAAGGCATATAATGCATAAAGGGGATATTATGAAAAGGTTCTATATTTTTTTTCTTTTATTAATAAGTATATCCTATGTCCATGCAGATGTTGAAAAGATTGCAAATTACAACCTTGTGGTGGATGTTGATAATGGAGGGGGATATGCCCATGTAAAAAATGCATTTATTATTAAAAACCTTGTAAATTACCCCTTAGTTCCTGGAATTGGAGAGTTGAGATTACAGGAAAAAGGTCCAAAAAAAATCTTGGGAATTCCAATCCCAGGAACAAAAGATGTAAAATCTATCGATATAAAAAATTTAAAGGGCTATTATAAAATAGGCAACGGCGAATTAAAACCTATGAAGGTATATGTAATAAACAATACAAACTTTACAACAATTTGCTATGAAATATGGGAACCAATGGATAAAAATTCCAATGTTACTGTTGTATTGGAATACGATGCAAACATTGTGGATAATGGGGTATTTTTTAAGACTTTAACCATTCCTGTTGGATGCGATATGGATATAGACAATTTAAATGTAAAGTTTAATTCAAAATACCATTTAACTTATCAAAAACCAGATAAATCTGAATTTAGTGTTCCAAAAAATACATTACTTATGATAAACACCGAATTTTCAATACTTCCTTTACCAAAACTACCAACTCATGGCTATATATTATTGTGGTTGGTAATCTTGGCTACGCTTGTTTCTATATTCATATCTATTGAGATTAAGAGAATGGGAAAAGAAAAAGAGAATGGAAATAATAAAAAATAAAAAAATTAAATAAATTTCTTCTTCTTTTTTTAATTTTGTCTAATATTGTACTAAAAATTATAAATATGATTTTTTTATATATTATATTTTGGTGTTTATATGAACTATAAATATACTATAATGTTGGTGTTATGTTTATGCTTATTTAACACGATATCTAAAAATTCTGCTGAAATATATAACTATGAGGATGTGGTTTTTTATCCAAATAGTTCAATTCATATAAATATATCAAAACTTTACATAGATTACAGCAATCCAGAGGCTTTTAGTGTATATATCTATTACAACAATGTAAGTGCCTATATTCCCTATCCAAAAAATATTACAATAGATACTCCTCCTGTTCCTTTAAATCTATCTATAAATATCTCTGGAAATAAGGAAGACAATAAATGGAATATATATTACAAAATTAACAACAGTTATAATTTCAATCTACCATGCAACATTTCATTTCCAAAAGGTTATAATATTAAAAATATCTCTTTAAATATCCCTGCTAAATCTATTAAAACTATCCACCTAACAAAATATTCAAACTCCGATACATTATACTTTAACGATAGCAATGTAAGTTTTGAAATTCCCTCCAATATTGCGATAAGATATTCAAAATCTATTCCATTTTCCATTACAAAATATTCTATAAAAATTAACAATACCAAAGAATGGATAGCAAATTACACTCTAATTAACAATCAAAATATAACATTATATTGTAATATATCATATTGGGCAGTTGTAAATAATTCAAAAATCGAGCTTGGAAATACGAGTTGTTTATTATATTCAAATCAAAGTATATCCAAAACCTTTAAAATATATACAGATAATGTCCCAATATTTTATGTATATTTTGATGCATACAATAATACATACAGAAAGATATACATAAGACCAGCACTTAAAATTAACAATAGGTATATCATTGGCATGGCAAAGGTTAAAGGATTATGGTTTTACTCTCCATCCATTAATCCCCCTGTTATTAATCCTATTTCACCAATTCACAATCATAAAAAAGAAAATAAAGAAAAAGAAGAGGAGAAAAATAATAGGGAACAAATAGAACCTTCACATAGAAAAAAAGAGGTTGAGGAAAAGAAAAAGACAGTTAATAAAAATAAAAAAAGTGAGAATATAGAAAAACCTAAATATCCATTGTTAAAGTTTCCAGTTGTATCCCATAAGTCATTTAGCAAACAAAAAGCTGTTTTGATATCAAACACTTTATTTCCACCATTACTGTCAGCACTGTTCCCAATGCTACTTAGAAGAAGAAAGGTGCTAATACTAAGCTGTAAATTACCTAAGGAATATTTAGAACATGCCTATTCAGAATTCAACAGAATATATATTCCAGGCAATAAATACCTTAGAGGAGATGTTAAAAATATAACTATGTATGGTTTGGACAAAGAAGATTGGGCATATGTTAAAGATTTACATGAAATATATGATATTCCGCTAAATGATGCAAAAGCTATAGTTATATCTTCAAAAACACCCAATGCAACAGTTTATTTATCAAATAAAAAATCCTACAAAATAGCTCTTGAAATAGGTTTAAATGTATTTTTTATTAAAGGTGCATATTATGAAAAAAAATAAAAGAGGATATATGGGGAAAGCGGAGGATGATAATATGGAAATTAATAACAATGACAATATCATTGAAATAGATGAAAAAACCGAGATAATAGAGAAGGATGTTATAACAATGTTAAAAAAACAACAGAAAAAAAAGAGAAGAGATACTTTAATGGGTTCATTGTTGATAACAATCTCTGTAATCCTACTTGAAATTTCACTGCTGATTTTTATAGATATTATAAAATTGGATGTTATATATGGATTTGTAATTTTAACGATTGTAGTAATAACCATGAGTTTTGGTATATATTTGTATAATCGTTAGAATTTTAATTATGGAGATAATATGAAAAATTTTAAAACATATATGTTTCTCTTTTTGATGTTTTTTTTGTATGTATCCAATGTATCTGCATTGGAAAATTTTTACGATATTGAAAAGATAGATAGTCTTTGCTACAATAATTCAATATATTTAGAGTATAAAAATAACACCCCTGTTTTTTATAATAATATAAAAAAGCAATATATCATTAAACCCCCATATATTTATTCGGATAAGGAGTTCTATCCTTTGATTAAAAAACTGAATTTTAAAATTAGCAATAATACATATAACTTAATAATATCCAAAAGGGACCTTAACACTACAAAAGATGCCATAATTTTTGCTCCAATACTTTCTAAAAAAATTAACATATCCACAAACATATATTGGGAAATAAATCCATTAAAACTTAATAAAACCAAAGTCATTGGTCACTATATTTATCCTGAGATGGGAGAAGTTGTTGCAAGATATGAAAATGGAGAGCCTGCTGCAATAAAAGTAGGTAATAAATTGTATGTAGGATTTGAGCCAAACGAGTACAGTTTAGCTAATTTAATATATATATTTATAGTTAAAAAGACCTCATTCTCTATTTTACCAATTATATTAATTATACTTACCTCTTTATCTCTTATTTTACTCACATTTGAAGATATAAAAAGAAAAATTATGGAATATATTTATAATATACTATCAACAATAACTTTTGTTATATGGAGAATAAATGTAAATAACAAAGATAAGGTTCTTTTAAATAAAAAACGAAAAGGAATCTATGAATACATAGTTGATAATCCAGGATGTCATTTGAGAAAAATTTCGGAAGACTTAAATATGGCATTATCAACAATAACATGGCATTTAAGAATATTGGAAAAGGCAGAATTAATAAAATGTAAAAAGGTAGGAAATAAAATTATTTACTATCCAGAGGGCATGGATAAGGAGGATTTGTTGTTATTGTATTTAACAGACACCCAAAGTCAAATATACGAGTATTTACTAAATAACAAATCTCATTTAAGAAAGATAGCCAGAGATTTAGATTTAAATGTTGAAACAGTTAGATACAACCTAAGAAAGTTAGAGGATTTAGAGCTCGTAAAAAGTAAAGAGGAAAACAATAAAATTGTATATTATAGCGATAAAATTATAAATATATAAATATAAATAGTTTTAAAATAAGAGGTATTTCTATAAAAAATTATTAATTTTTGGAGTATAAAGATATATAAGGTGAAATAATGAAATATGGTAAAGAAGAATTAAAAGAATTAACTAATAGATTAACCAATTTTGTAAATGATATGGTTAAAAATGCCAGTGCAAAAGGGGTTGTAGTTGGTTTAAGTGGGGGTATAGACAGCTCGTTAGTAGCCACTTTGTGTGTGAAAGCCCTTGGAAAAGAGAGGGTTTTAGGTGTGATAATGCCTGAGAAGAATTCAAATCCAACGGATAAAGAACATGCTATATTAATTGCAAAAAAATTAGGTATAAGGTATATAATTTCAGATATAACTAACATTTTAATTGCATTTGGAGCTGGAGGGTATATTCCAACAAGGGAATTTGATAAGGTGGCAGATGGAAATCTTAAACCAAGGATAAGGATGTGCATATTATATTACTATGCAAATAAAAATAATTTGCTTGTTGCAGGAACTTCAAACAAATCAGAAATATATATGGGCTATGGAACAAAATACGGAGATTTAGGAAGTGATTTTTTATTAATAGGAAATCTTTTTAAAACTGAGGTTAGAGAGCTCGCAAAATATTTAGGTATTCCAAATGAAATAATAAACAAGGCACCATCAGCAGGACTTTGGGAAGGTCAAACTGATGAAACTGAACTTGGAATAACTTATGAACTTCTTGATAAAATTTTAATGAGGATTGAAAACAATGTGGATAAAGAATTAATTTCAAAGGAATTAAATGTTTCTATTTCACAAATAGATAATATTTTAAAAAGGATAGAATTAAACAAACACAAATCAGAACCATTGCCAATACCAAAATAAATATTTTTATTATTATATCATAATCCCATCCATGCTCGTTGCCATGCTAAATGAATTAAATGGAAAAAAATATAAAATAAACCTAGGGAAGGGAATAAAGTAATAATAAAAGAAAATGGGTACTGCTGGTTTAGAATTAAGTAGTTTTATTTTTTATTAAATATGTATCTTTTACTCTATTGGTTATTTCTATTTTTTATAAGACATAATTTTTTCAAGCACCTTATTACTTAACCATGTTTTATTAATATATTTTTCATAAACTGGCAATCTCTCCTTTAACACGTATCCAAATTCCTCAGTATATCTCCTTAACTCCTCAATCTCCGGCCATGGGGCTTCTGGATTCACATAGTCTTTTGTTAATGGAGATACTCCTCCCCAGTCATCGACACCTGCAAATAAGAATAACTGACCAGTTTCAGAATTTAGATTTGGAGGAACTTGTATAGATATATCGTTTAATATTAATTTTGCCACGATTAAAACCTTCAACATTTTCAAAGGAGAAGGTTCTTTAAAGTCCTCCATGGGTATGCCTTTTTTCGACCTGAAATTCTGAATTATAACTTCCTGAATATGCCCATATTTTTCATTAAGTTTTTTAATGTCATATAATGATTTAACAATTTCCTCGTTTGTTTCACCTATCCCAATTAAAATACCTGTTGTAAATGGAATTTTTAATTTTCCAGCATTTTCAATCATTTTTAATCGTTTTTTCGGCTCTTTTCCAGGGCTGTTCTTATGTGCAATGGTTTTAAAAAGCCTTTCACTTGAATTTTCAAGCATAAGACCCATGGAAGCATTAACTTCTTTTAATAGTTTTAGTTCTTTATAATTCAATATTCCGCAATTTGTATGTGGCAATAACTGGGTATTATTAAGGCACCATTCTTCCAAATCATAAAGATATTCTAAAATGTTATTATATCCCATTTTTCTTAAATCTTCCCTTATTTTTTCGTTTTCATCAACCCTTTCTCCAAAGGTAAATAATGCCTCTTTACAGTCGTATTTATCCCCTTTTAAAAGGATTTCTTTAACCTCATTTTTATTCATCAATTTATAATTTTCCCTTCTAAATGTGCAATACCCACAGATATTTCTACACCAATTGCACAATGGAATAAATACATTTTTTGAGTATGTGATGTATTTTTTATTATTTTTATTATTTTTAGCGTTTTCCATTTTATTTATTAATTTTAACTTATTAACTACTTCAGATGGATTATTTGAGTTTAAAAATTGCACAAATTCTTCGAATTTGCTAATTTCCTCGCTTACGCTCTGAAATTGCACAAATTCTTCGAATTTGCTAATTTCCTCGCTTACATTTGGAAAGTCATCAAATTTATTATCATTAAAATTTTTCTTACTCATGAGCACCCCCTATTATATCTTTGAGTTTGAGATTCTTCTCCTTTAAAAATGCCTCCATCTCATCACAGATTTTATTAAATATATCGTATCCTCTATAATAAACACCAGTTCCAACCTGAACCGCATGAGCTCCTGCCAACATAAATTCAATAGCATCATATCCAGTAGTTATTCCTCCAACTCCAATTATTGGGACATCAACAACCGAATAAATATCATATATATTTTTTACGGCTATTGGCTTTATAGCTTTTCCAGACATTCCACCGACTTTATTTCCTAATATTGGTTTTTGAGTTTCTATATCTATTACCATTCCAGGACCTAAGGTATTTATTGCCGTAATACCATCAGCTCCTGCTTCAACAACTGTTTTTGCTATCTCCTTTATATCCACTACATTTGGAGTAAGTTTTGCTATAACGGGAATATTTACAGTATCTTTTACAGCGGAAACAACCTTATATGACAAATCTGGATTTTGACCTATCTGAGCTCCGTAGCAACCACCGGCATGTGGGCAGGATATATTTAACTCTATTAATTGCACATGGGGCTCAATAATTTCTGCAACCTTTGAAAACTCATTGGGGTCTTTCCCATATATGGAACCTATTAATTTTACATCCATTCGTTCTAAATCGTCCTTAACTCTTTCAAGTTCCTCGATATATTCTCTTACTCCTGGATTTGGAAGTCCCATAGCATTTAAGAAACCTCCCTCAACTTCAACTATTGTTGGATTATTATGTCCTTCTCTTTTTTCCATTCCAACTGACTTTGTGCATAGGGCTCCTGCACCGTTTTTTGCTATCCTTTTTAATGCACTTCCTGTTTCACCCATCACTCCAGCAGCTAAAAATACAGGATTTTTAAAATCAATTCCAAATATACTGGTTTTTAACATGATAGCACCTTTATTTTTTATATAGTTAGTTTAAATTATTTTACTATTTTATGGTTTTAGGTTTTTTAATTATTTAGATTGCATTTCTCTTTTTCTTCTCTGAATAACTTTATAATATTCTTCATGAGGAACTTTTAAAAATTTTTTCCTCGATTTTTTTATGCTTCCTGAAACTCCCAATATTATTATATTTATTGGATGTTTTTTATATTCATTAAATAAAATAAGTGCAGATTTCACAAAATCCACTTCATCACGACATACCCTTAAAAGACCCTTTGGATGATTATAATCAATTAACCATGGATTGCTCTTTGAACAGCCCCAAACTCCATAGTAATTAATAATTGCAGTTCTGATTATATTTACTACTTCGCTTCCAGACAATTCCTTATAATAAAGAATTTTAAATGAAATATATCTTTTTTTCTCCCTTAGTGTAGGAGGAAGTGTTTTAAGCATAAGATACCACCTTATAATATATAAATGAAAGAATAATTTGATAATATTTCAATACATACTATATATGTTATATAGCTAATTATAGGAGATATAAAATTATATTAAATGTATTTATGTTCAAAAATTAAAGAAATCCAAGAATACTTAATAAATACTTTTATTTTAAAATTTAATAAATAATATAAAATATTATGGTGATTTTATGATAAATGAATATGCAAAAAAACTCTTAAAAGAATCTCTTATTTATGATGTTGGTTTTGGAGATTTAACCACAGAATTGATTATTCCAAAAAACCACGAATCCAAGGCAATAATAAGAGTTAAGGAGAATGCGGTAGTTTGTGGAATAAATATTGTAGCGGATTTCTTGGATGATTATAATCTAAAATACAAAACCTTTGTAAATGAGGGGGATATTGTCCAGAAAAATACCTATATAATGGAGATTTATGGAAATACAAAAACAATCCTAATACTTGAAAGAACAATTTTAAATTTTTTAATGCATCTGTCTGGAATAGCTACAAAAACATACAATATAGTAAAAATGGTAAGGGAAATAAATAAAAATGTAAAAATTGCCTGCACGAGAAAAACCCTTCCAATGCTGTCAATGGTTGAAAAATATGCAGTTTATATTGGAGGAGGCGATACCCATAGATTCAGATTGGATGATATGGTGATAATTAAAGATAATCACATCGAAGCCGTTGGAATCGAGAAATGCTTTAAGGAGATAAAAAAACTCAGTTTCTCAAAAAAGGTGGAGATTGAAGTAGATAATTTAGAGCAGTTAAAAGAAGTATTAAAATACAGACCAGATATTGTATTGCTGGACAATTTTAAACCTGATGATATTAAAAATGCCCTTAATATAATAAATGAATTTGAAAATAAAAAAGGACACAGACCCCTTATTGAAGTTAGTGGAGGAATAAATGAAGATAATGTAATGGATTATGCAAAATACAATATTGATGTAATATCCATGGGATGTTTAATACATTCCGCCCGTGCCGTTGATATGGGGTTGGATTTATTTAGAATGTGAATTACCTCTTACCTTATGGATTTGGGTTAAACGAAAACCTTTCGGTAATGGGAACTTCTCGACGGAATAAGTTAATTTTATTATATTTTATTATCGTGATAATTTTTATATTATTATAAATAAATAACAAATATAACTTAAATTTAGAAATTAATTATAACATGAGGGAAATAATGGATGCAGTTATATTATGTGCTGGAAAAGGAACACGATTAATACCCCTGACGGAAAACAGACCAAAGTCAATGATTCCAATAGCGGGGAAGCCGATTTTGGAGCATATAATTAATAAAATTGAAAATTTTGTAGATAACATATATTTAATTGTGAAGTATAAAAAGGAAATAATAATAAACCACTTCAAAAATCATCCAAAAATAACTTTTATAGAACAGAAAGAAATTGATGGAACAGGATATGCCGTTTTAATGGCAAAGGAATACATAGATGATGATTTTTTAGTAATAAACGGCGATGTTATTTTTGACGACGATTTAAAAGATATTGTAAATTATAAAAACGCAGTGGCATTAACTGAGGTAGATAATCCTGAAAATTTTGGGGTGGTGGTTTTAGATGATGAAAATAATATAATAGAATTACAGGAAAAGCCGAAAAATCCAAAATCCAACCTTATAAATGCAGGCATATATAAATTTGAAAAAAACATATTCAATATATTGGAAAATTTAAAACCATCGGAGAGGGGGGAGGTAGAGCTCACCGATGCTATAAAGGAGCTCATCCAAAATGGAACTATAAAGGGCATAAAATTAAATGGATATTGGAACGACATTGGAAGACCTTGGGACTTACTGGATGCAAATAAACATCTTTTAAAAGATATTAAAAAAGATATAAAAGGAAAAATTGGAAAAAATGTTGTAATTGAAGGAAATGTAATAATAGAAGAAGGGGCAGAGATAAAACATAACACCGTAATTGAAGGACCTGTAATAATAAAATCTGGTGCAGTAGTGGGTCCTATTGCATACATTCGACCAAATACCGTTTTAATGGAAGATACGGGAGTTGGAAACTCATCAGAGGTAAAAGGAAGCATTATAATGAAAAATACAAAGGTTCCGCATCTTTCCTATGTGGGGGACAGTATAATTGGAGAAAACTGCAATATAGCCTGCAATACCATTACGGCAAATTTAAGATTTGACGATAAGCCAGTTAAAGTAAATATAAAAGGAAAAATTGTTAAAAGCGTTAGAAAACTTGGAGTAATAATGGGGGATAATGTGAAAACAGGAGTTCAGGTTTCGTTTATGCCAGGGGTTAAAGTTGGAAGTAATTGCTGGATTGGAGCAAACTGTTTAATTGATAAAGATGTGGAATCAAACAGTTTTGTTTATAAAAAAGAAGAGAAAATAATAATTGCTAAAAGATAAAAAAATAGTTCTTTTTATTTTTATTCATTATTTATCTTTCATTTTATTTAATTATTTCCATTTATTATCTAGTTTATTATTTAGTTTTATTTATTCATTTATTTCCGAAAATACCTCATCCAATGCATTAACCAATTCATCAATATGTTCTTTTTCCACAATAAGGGGCGGTAAGAATCTTAAAACTGTATCTGATGTGCAGTTTATTAAATAGCCTTTTTCAAGCATTTTTTTAACAATATCTCCACCGTTAAAGGACAATTCCATACCTATCATTAATCCCATTCCTCTAATTTCCTTTATGAATGGATATTTATCTTTGAGATTCTTTAATTTGGCAATAAAATAATCTCCCATTTTTTGAGTGTTTTGCAATAGTCCTTCTATAATGCTAACCGATGCATAGGCACTTGCACAGGCAAGTTGATTGCCCCCAAATGTTGTCCCATGAGCTCCGGGAGTGAATGCATCAGCTATTTCTTCCTTTGCAAGGGTTGCACCTATTGGGAATCCACCGCCAAGGGCTTTTGCAAGTGTTAGTATATCTGGTTTAATATTATAGTTTTCGTAGGCAAACATTTTTCCAGTTCTGCCCATACCGCACTGAACTTCATCGAATATTAAGATGATATTTTTATCGTCGCATAGGTCCCTAGCACCTTTTAAATAGTCCTTATTTGCAACATAAATTCCACCTTCTCCTTGAATTGGTTCAAGCATTATAGCAGTCGTTTTATCACTTATATTTTCCTTTAAAGCTTCTAAATCGTTAAATGGGACATATTTAAATCCTCTTGGAAGAGGTCCATATCCTTCTTGATATTTTGGTTTTGCAGTGGCAGTTATTGTAGTTAAAGTCCTTCCATGAAATCCATGTTCCATTGTAATTATTTCCCCTTCTCCGATATTGTTATTTTTTCCATATTTTCTTGCAAGCTTTATTGCAGCTTCGTTTGCCTCTGCACCGCTGTTTGAGAAAAAAGCCCTATCCAATCCGCTCAATTCAACAAGTTTTTTTGCCAATTTTACCTGTGGCACTATGTAGTATATATTTGAGGTGTGCATAAGGGTTTCAGCCTGTTTTTTTATAGTTTCAACAACTTCTGGATGACAGTGTCCAACATTATTTACGCTAATTCCTGCAAGGAAATCTAAATATTTCTTACCATTTATGTCCTCAACATACATTCCATCTCCTTTAACAAGGACAACAGGAAGACGTCCATAAGTTTTCATTATATATTTTTCATCCTCTTCCATTACGCTTTTTTCGTTTATGTTGTTATATATTTCATCGAAAAATTTAGCCATTGAACCACCATAAATTTAATATGAGTTTATAATTATAGTAATTACATATTTACAAATATAAAATTATCTAATATATAAAAATTGGAAATAAATAGAAATTAAATATAATTAAATAGAAATAAAAAATAAATATTAAAAAATGGAATAAAATTAAAACTGTGAGATTATGCATTATTTTTCTGAAAAACCAGAATCAGCACATAAGGAAATGATAATTGAAGGAATTTTAAGAAATAAAAAACTTATTTTTAAAACAGATACTGGAATATTTTCCCCTAAGAAGATAGATAAGGGCACAAAAATATTGGTTGAAGCACTGGAATTAAATAAAAACTACGATGTGCTGGATATTGGGTGTGGATATGGTGTTGTAGGCATAGCAATAGCCGATGAGGTAAATTCCATAACAATGACTGATATAAACAAAAGGGCAGTAAAGCTTGCAAAAGAAAACATAAAATTAAACGATACAAGCAGAGATAAAGATATAACGGTTGTTCAGGGGGATTTATACGAAAATGTTAAGGATAAAAAATACGATGTAATTATTTCAAATCCTCCAATAAAAGCAGGAAAGGAAATAATCCATAGAATAATAAAAGAGGGAAAGGAACTTTTAAAAGATAATGGTAGCATCTGGGTTGTTATTCAGACAAAACACGGGGCAAAATCACTTACAAAATTTATGGAAGAAGTTTTTGGAAATGTGGAGATAATAACCATTAAAGGAGGGTATAGGGTATTAAAATCGATGAAAATATAAATTAAGCATTAATATAAGGTTCCAACCGACACGAAGCGAAGCGTAGTGGAGGTTATTTATAGCAACTTTTTTAAAGTTTGCGTGGGAATAATAACCATTAAAGAAGGATATAATATATTAAAGTCTAAGCATAATAAAAAAGGATAGAATGGAAAGATAAGAAGGGATATCGTGATAAATTATATATTCGGTTTAATGGGGCTTCTTGTGGCATCAATACAGGATTTTAGAAGTAGAGAAATTGAGGATTATATTTGGGTGTCTATGGTAGTTTTTGGATTGGGATATCACATATATTTATCAATTACTACTGGAAATTACTATTATTTAATCAATTCCATCTCTGGATTTGTGTTATGCTTTATACTGGGCTACTTAATGTTTTTATGCGGCGTAGGGGGAGGGGATGGCAAAGTGTTAATGGGTATGGGAGCTCTCACTCCAAAGTATGACATGCCGATTTATTCCACTTTTGGAAGTATTTTAAATATCAATTACATCCCCACATTTCCAATAATGGTTTTTATAAATGGCATGTTTTTTATGATTTTTTTGCCAATAATTATTCTTTTAAAGAATCTTATAAATGGAGCTAAACCAAAAAGCATTAAACAATTTATTATGCTATGCTTTGGAGAAAAAATGAAAGTTAAAGATGCAAAAGATAAAAATAGGCTTGTAATGGGTCATGAAGATGATTTTAAATTTTTTCCTTCATCAGAAGACGACGATTTTTCAAAATATGATGATAATGAATACATCTATGTAACCCCTATGATTCCTTTGATAATTCCCATCACAATATCCTATATAATTACTCCCTTTATTGGAGATTACTTAATTTATTCACTAATCCCGTTTAAATAGAAAAGAAAATGAAAATTTATAAAAAATAATTAAAATAATTCAATATCATACAATTTCTCAATATTTTCCTTATGGATTTTATAAACTCCCTCCTCATCAAGTAATCCAGAGTCTATAAGTT
Source organism: Methanothermococcus sp. (assembly GCF_015523155.1). Classification (GTDB taxonomy): domain Archaea; phylum AGJL01; class Methanococci; order Methanococcales; family Methanococcaceae; genus Methanofervidicoccus. The sequence continues at coordinate 36,735 of NZ_WAKW01000055.1, read as the reverse complement.
TTTTTGTCCGTCTTGGAACTGTTTTTATCCCTAAAACAACGCCCGGTCTTTTTAAATCATCTATGTAATCTGTTTCCATCACAAACCTAAGGGACTTTTTTACAGCTTCTGATGCTGGTTTAGATGCCACTATTGATGGGAATATACCGTATTTTTCCCCCTCCAACACCATATCTCCACAGTGGTGTTTTATAACCTTTTCAGGATTTAAATTAAGGGATTTTGCCATATCTCTAAATTCTTTAAATTGCTCCTCTGATGCACTTTCGGCGTGGATTTGAATGGCACAGTCCAAATCCTTTGCAATTTCCATGGCGTATAATAATATCTCATTTGAAGTTTCCCATATTTCATTATTCACAGGATAATGAGGTCTTCCAACTTCACCAATTCCCACCAAATAATCATTTTTCTCAATAAGCTCCTTCGCATAATCCAGTGCATCAATCATTTTGTTTTTTGCCTCTTCCAATTCTATACCCTTGTTTATCATCACCGTTAATTCTGCTGGGTGAGCTCCTACTAATCCATAAGCTCTCACACTATCTACATTTTTATTTATGGTTTTAATATCATTTAGCAATACATCCATGGGCTTTTTTAAGTCGCCGTCAAAGGCAGGTTTGTTTAAAACTATCATTACCTTTCCGCCGGCATTTTTAAAGATTTTTGCAACCTTTTCAGCACCGTATCCATTTACACCATCCACATGAATGTGATTGTCAGTAATTGGAAGATTTTTTATATCGTTCATAGTTCCACTCCTTTCCATTCATATAGAGCATTTCCTCTATAATTAACTAATTTTAAATCATTTATTGGAGTCTCGCCGTAAAGTGGTTTTATTAGTAATGGAATACTGTATTTTTTACATATATTCAATATAAACGGTTGTAAATCCCTCGGAGGTCTTATAGAATATATTATATCTGCATCTTCGTAGATGTTTAGTTTTGGGTCAAATATATCATCAACAAAGGCATTTAATCCTTCTTTTTTTGCTTTCTCCACAGCATCCTTATTGGCATCTATTGCAATTAAATTTATATTTTCACGAATAGCTATGGATTTTGCCACATTAAAGTGATATCCAATTCCTATTTCTATAATTTTGAATAATTTACTGTTTTTATTATTATCATTTTTTTTATTATTTTTATTATTTTTAATATAGTTTTTAATAATATAATCGCATACATAATCCACAATATCACCTATATTATAATAATTTATAATTATCATATATAAATGCGAGAATAAATAGTGAAAACATTAGAAAACTTCGTTTTTTATTTCATTTTATTTCATTACCTAAAAGAAAAAAATGGTAATAACATGACGCTAAAATATCAAAAAATCGGGGATATATTGCTTGTAAAGAAAAAATTAACTAACAATGAAATAAATTATTTAATAAATAAAACAAAATGCAAAACAATAGTTAAATACACTTACATAAAAGGAGATATGAGAAAACCAAATATAGAACTACTTTATGGGGATAAAACAGAAACAATTCATAAAGAACATGGATGTTTATTTAAAATTGATGTTTCAAAGGTCATGTGGAGCATGGGAAACATTGAGGAAAGAAAAAGAATGGCATATACCTCAAATCCTAATGAAACTGTTGTTGATATGTTTGCAGGTATAGGATACTTCACCATACCAATGGCAAAATACTCAAAACCTAAAAAAATATATGCTATTGAAATAAACCCCGATTCCCATTATTATTTGGTGGAAAATATAAAATTAAATAAATTAAACAATGTAGTTCCAATATTGAGCGATAATAGAGATGTGGAGTTAAAAAATATGGCAGATAGGGTAATTATGGGTTATATTTTAAAAACAAGGTTCTTTTTGGATAAGGCATTTGAATTTTTAAAAGAAGGGAAAAAATGCACCATTCACTACCATGATACATTAGCTGAAAAAATAATGGACACTGAACCAATTAATGAAATAAAGCACCACGCTGAAAAACATGGATATAATCTTCTTTCCTATAAAATACATAAAATAAAAAAATACGCACCTGGGGTTTGGCATATTGTAGTGAATGCCGAGCTCATTAAGGATAAATAAAATAATAAAATTATAAAAAATAAATAAATATTATATAAAAGGGTGAACTACTCCGACCTTACGGACGGAGCTTCCTGCTTCCGACCCATAGTCTCCACAGGCGTCACTTCGGACTGTCCCAGCCCTAGGCTACCTTTTCTTTTCGGTAGCAATAAATATTGTGAGAATAGTTATATAAATAATTTTCGGCTTTCATCCCCCAGTAGCGAAGTGGAGGGCTACAAAATCCGAAGGATTTTGTTTAATCCCTTACGGAAGGGAACTTCTCGCCGAAACAAGTTAAAATTACTATTATTAATATATAATTTTATTCAGTTTTAATACCATTTAACACAGCTTTTTTATGGATTTCCAATGCCTTTTGCTTTTTGCACTCTTTTCTAAATATTTTTATTTTTCCAGCTACACATGGGTACCGTTGAATCATCATTGCAGATTTTTTGCTTAAATCTTCTATATCTTTTGCATCAAGACCCTTCATGGATTTAGCCATGAATAATGTGCTTCCACATATAGAGCTCCTAATAACTTTAACATCTTCAACTTTATCATCTTTTATATAAATTTCAACCTTTGGAGTTCCGAATTCTTCTAAAAATTCTTTTAACTTTGGATATTTATTTATTAAATCTTCCACATCCTTTTCATCCAATAAACACATCTCATCTGGGCATATAGCATCAAATTTGCTTAATTCTTTTTTCTGCCCTTCTCCACTCCATGTAGCAACGATTATGGCAACATCAGGATTTTCTTTCTTGGCTTTTCTGCAAACTTCGTATGTATTGTCTGGATGCTGAGTATATAACAACAGAACATCTGCTTCTTTGAATTTATCCATTACTTCTTTGGGCAGTTCTATTTCATCAATAATAATATCTGTGGGTTTATCTATTTTGCATAGTCCTATAAACTCATTTTTCTTTCCAAATGAATTTATAGTCCCTTGAATTCTATATCCATATGCCCCATCGGTTATCACTAATATTTTTGCCATATTTATACCTTTTTTATTTTCCTATTCAAATATGACATTTTTTATGAGCTCACATTTTAACGAGTTGCTTATTAAACATTTCTTTGAACCTTCCAATATTATGTTGGTGAGCTCCTCTTCTGACTTACTGCCATCTTCAATTTTTACATGGATGTTCAATGTAATTTGTTCAATACATCCTTTTTCAAAACTTTTTTTAACAGAACCATCTACCATTACTTGACCTTTGATACCGAGCTCCTCCAAAGTTTTTCCTACTGCAATGGCTGTGCAACCGCATAATCCGGATAGAAATAAATCCATAGGATTAATTTTGTCCCCTACTGAACCTTTTCCCCCTTTTGATGCTATCTTTAATCCTTTGATATTTATATCAGTTTCAAATTCCTTTACAAATGTTGAATTTATGCCTTCATCGTAGTATTTGGATGTTATAATATCAACGATTTTTTTTATTAACTCCTCTCTTTCTTTTTTAGGTATCTTTGATAAAAAGTTATTTAGACATTTTGGCATCATCTTAGGCATCATCTTAGGTGCAAAATTTTCTGCCATATTTGAATCTATCATTTCATCCATCATTTCCATCATAAATTCAGGTTTCATATTTTTCATCATCTCACACATCATCTCTTTCATAAACTCACCTGTTTATATGGTATTTTTTAAGTAAAAAAAATAAAAATTATATAATTAAAAAATTTATATCTTTTTATATTAAATCATGCTCTTTTAATTTTTCAGCGGCTTTTTTAAGGAGTTTTTCTTTTACGATTATCTCCTGCATGTATCCCCTATCTGGAAATATTAATGCATTATGGGGACATAGATTACCGCATGTGGTGCATGAAACTACACAGTTGTATGGTCTTGCAACAACAGGTTTTTTCATCTCTTTATCCCAATCAAATACTACTCTGGTTCCGCATGTAATATAGCATATACCACAGCCTGTGCATGCATCGTAGTTTATTTTAGGGTACCACTCTATGCTTTTTCTATCTATTCCCCACCAGGGCATTACTGTAAAATCTTTTATTGTCCTTCCCAATGGGTCTTTCCCAATTACAGGCAAATCTTTCATTATTTCACCTTTTTTTATTATTTTTTATTTTTGATATTTATTTACAAATATATTGAATAGATATCATTGTATTTAAACTTTTCGATACATTGATTAATTTTAATATATTTTAAATAATTTTAAATATATAGATATATGGCTATATGCTTACATTATTATATATATTTACTTCCAATTATAATAAACTTAATCTCTCAAAATTCTAAGAATTATAATATATATTATGTGAATGTTAATAATACTAACTCTAATATATATTACTTTCTACTTGATGTTAGAAGAATATTATATATAATATTAAAACAAATGTGATAATGACTAACATCAATAAAAAGATGACATCATGCCAGAACATATACTCTCAGGAATTAAGGCAATAGTAGCAATGAAGTTAAAAAGAGAAGGAAGATTACAGAGAGAGATAGCAGAGTATCTAAAAATGGATAGGTCAATAATTTCTCATTATATACATGGAAGACATCCATCGGATAAAGTCATGAGAGTTTCAGAGGAAATAGTAAATTTACCAGCAGAATATGGTATTAAAATTATAAATTCAATGAGTGAAGATAGAGAGCTCACAAAGAAAATCATAGAAAATATATATCAAGTAAAAATTGAAATTGAAAGAGATAGGTGCATTCTCTGTGGAGAGTGTCTTGAATGTCCTTATAATGCCATTTTTAAGAATTCAGACCATTTAATAGAAATAAATAATAACAAATGCGTATTATGTATGGAATGTATATATATTTGCCCAGTAAATGCTTTAAATATTAAAAAATTCTTACCAAATGAATTGGAGGAATAACAATGACAGTTGATGCAAAAAAAGAAAGATATAATGGTACCATCCAGATAGTAAGGGATGGAACTGTGGAAAATAGAGTTCTAAACTGGAACGACAATCAATGTGTTGGATGCGGTATTTGTAGCGATATATGTCCTGTTGGAGCAATTGAAATGGGACCATTAGGGGCTATTTTTAAAGGAGATATTGAGGCTCCAAAATTGGATATTGACGATACAAAATGTGTATTGTGTGGTATGTGTGCATCTGCATGTCCATTTAACGCCATGGATTTGAAAATAAATGGAACATCAACAAAGGAACTCCCACAATATCCAAAGATAAATAGAGATATTACATTAAATCAGGATGTATGTGTTTTGTGTGAGCAGTGTGAAATCGTATGTCCTCAGTGTGCAATAGAGGTTGAAAGAGAGCTCCCCGAAAGAAAAACGATGGTGCTTGGAGAAATAACTATAAATAAGGAAATTTGTGTATTGTGTGGGATATGTGCAGAATACTGTCCAGCTGATGCCATAGAACTTATACCTGGTAAAATGAATGCTTTGGAATTGAATCCATATAAAGATATTGTAGTAGATACCGATGCCTGTGTATTTTGTAAGGTCTGTGAAAAGGCATGTCCTCACAACGCCATAGAGGTAATATGTTATAAATGTCCTCTTGCAAACAGAATTAAAAAGCCAGAATTATATAAGGAAATCACTGGAAAAACAACAATTAATAAAAATCTCTGTGTATCATGCAGTTGGTGTGAAAATATATGTCCAGTTAATGCCATAGTAGTGGAAAAACCATTTGAAGGAGAATTACTCATAGATGAGGCTGCATGTAATGCCTGTGGAGCTTGTATTGCAGCATGCCCATGTAATGCATTGGTATTTCCACAACCTGAAGAACAAGGACAAAAACTTCCTAAAATAGCCGTGAATAAAAATGTGTGTGTATTGTGTGGAGCATGCACGCATGCATGTCCTGTAAATGCATTGGAGGTCAAAAGAACAAAAATAAACATGACGGGAGTGACTGCACCTGCATGGAAGGAATCATTTGAAAAATTGTTAAAATAATGTATAATCTTAAAAAGTTAAAACCAAAAAATAGTAGGTGGTTAAATGTATAAATTGGAAGTGTATCCTGAAAAGTGCCACGGATGTGGAAATTGTGTGGTAGCATGTCCTGTAAATGCAAGGGATCCAAACACATACGGTGGAAAAGGACCAGAAGATGAGAGTATAATAGTTATTAAGGTTATAAATGGTGTAGTTAATATCATAAACGGAGATTTATGCGGTGGATGCGGTGCCTGTGTTGAAGCCTGTCCAGTGAATGCTATAAAACTCGTTATAAAATAAAAATAGAAAAGAAAAAAATATTTGGTGATATGATGAAATTTAAATTAAATACTGGTAGAACCATATGGCAGGGAGAAGCTATTGAAGCTGGTAAAAATCTTGAAATGTATAGAAAAGCCGCAGGAGTTTGTTATTTCAATGAAGAAGACATGATGAAGTTAAATTTAAAGGAAGGAGATTGCGTAAAAGTTAAATCAGCCTATGGGGAAACAGTAGTTAAAGTAAAAAAGACCAACCAACCTATGCCAGAGGGTATGGTATTTATTCCAATGGGACCTTGGGCAAACTGTGTAGTTATGCCTGAAACAAACAGCACTGCAATGCCTTCTTTTAAGGGACCTCTTGATGTGGAAATCGAAAAAACAGATGAAGAAGTTCCGATAATGATGGATTTAATGAGGAAAAAATATATTGAGTGTTAATAATAATTAATGATATTTATTTGAGGTGATTTCATGGAGTATATTATAAAAAATGGGATAGTATATGACCCATTGAATGGAGTCGATGGAGAAAAAATGGACATCTGTGTGAAAGATGGCAAAATTGTAGAATCTGTTTCAAGTGATGTCTTAGAAATAGATGCAAACAATTGTGTGGTTATGCCGGGGGGTATGGATTCCCATACTCATGTTGCAGGCCCCAAAGTTAATGTGGGAAGAACCCTTAGACCAGAGGATAGTAAAAAGGACATATTTAATAAAAAAGGACTTAGGTCAGGTTCGGGTTTTTCAGTTCCCTCTACCTTTAAAACAGGATATGAATATTCTGAAATGGGATATACATTTGTTAATGAAGCTGCAATGCCTCCATTACTTGCTAGACATACCCACGAAGAATTTATAGACACCCCACAATTGGACAAAGCAGCCATGCCATTATTTGGAAATAATTGGATGGTTTTGGAATATTTAAAAGAAGGAGATTTTAAAATGTGTGCTGCCTATGTGGCATGGCTTTTAAGGGCTACAAGAGGATATGCTATAAAAATCGTCAATCCAGGAGGAACAGAGGCATGGGGTTGGGGAAAGAATGTTCATGGTGTTGATGATCCTGTGCCTTATTTTGATATAACAGGGCGAGAGATACTTGAGGGTCTTGCAAAGGTAAATGAAATGCTTGGATTGCCTCATTCAATACATGTACATCCAAATGATTTAGGACACCCTGGAAACTGGGAAACTACATTAGCTTCAATGGATTGCGTTAAAGATATTGAGGCAAAACCAAAATACGGAGAAAGAACAACTACATATTACAATACCCATTTACAATTTCATTCCTATGGGGGAACCTCTTGGAAAGACTTTGTAAGTAAAGGTATAGAAACAGCAGAATATGTAAATAAACATGACCATGTAATGGTAGATGTTGGACAGGTAACACTTGACGAAACAACAACAATGACAGCAGACGGTCCAATGGAATATGACCTTCACATGACAAATGGTTTGAAATGGGCAAACTGTGATGTCGAGCTTGAAACAGGTTCAGGGGTTGTTCCATTTATTTACTCACCAAAAGGACCAGTTTATTCAGTTCAGTGGGGAATTGGATTGGATATATTCCTAAATATAAATACCGATAAAGTTATTTTATCAACAGACCATCCAAATGCAGGGCCATTTACAAGATATCCAAGAGTAATAGCATGGTTAATGAGCAAACAATACAGAGACGATTGGTTAAACAACAAAGTTCATGCATGGGCTAAGCAAAAGTCATTTGTTGCAGACAACGATAGAGAATATTCAATATATGATATAGCAAAGGTAACAAGAGCAAATCAGGCAAAAGTATTGGGTTTAAGTAAAGAAAAAGGGCACTTGGGGGTTGGAGCTGACGCTGATATTGCAATCTATGAAATAGACCCAGAAGAAAAAGATGGAAAAGTGATTGAAAAAGCATTTAGATATGCTAAATATGTATTAAAAGGCGGAGAATTAGTAGTTAAAGCTGGAAATGTTGTCAAAGAAGTATATGGGAATACAATATATATAAATGCAAAAGTAGATGAAGCACTTGAAGAGGAGCTCATGAAAGACCTTAGGACAAAATTCAAGAAATACTATTCAGTAAATATTGACAACTATCCAGTTTCTGACCACTATGCAAACAGCTGGAAGGCTATCAATATTGATGCAACAGATATTAAATAATTAAATATTATTAATTTAATATATTATAATTTATATTATTAGGTGATAAAATGGAACTTATTCTTACATTAAAAAAAGAAATTATGGTTCCCGTGGAAATGGATAAGATACTTCCAGAAAAAGTTCAGGATTTATCTGAGGAAGAAATAAAAAGCATCGAATTACCGCAGGGAAGAACAACAATTACAGTTGGAGAGCTCTTCGATGTTGAAGTAAAAGAAAGTGAAACACCAAGATTGGTTATAAAAAACTCGACGGCTAAATTAAAGAGAATCGGAGAAAAAATGACCACTGGTGAAATAGTCGTTGAAGGAGATGCTGGAATGTATGTTGGCGTAGAGATGAAAGGCGGAAAGATAGTGGTTAATGGAAACGCTGACAGCTGGGCTGGACAGAACATGAAAGGTGGGGAATTAATTATTAAAGGAGATGCTAAGGATTATGTTGGTTCTGCATACAGAGGAGATTGGAGAGGTATGAGCGGTGGAACAATAGTTGTTGAGGGAAATGTAGGAAATGAAATTGGAGAATATATGAAAAAGGGAATAATACATATAAAAGGAAACACTGGCATAATGCCTGGAATACATCAAAGTGGGGGAATAATCATTATAGATGGCGATGTTGAGGCCAGAGCAGGCGGGGAAATGCTCAAAGGGGCTATTGTTGTAAATGGAAAATTAAAAGAACCGCTGGCATCCTTTAAATTTGAAGGAATTGTTGAAAATCCAGTTATAAAATTAACTAAAAAAGATAATGGAATGCCAATAACAGGTAGGTATTATAAATTCAGCGGAGATTATGTAAATAATAAACCAAAAGGACAACTATATGTATCGGTCGAAAACAATCCTGATTTAAGATAATGTACGGGATTATAATATTTAACTTTATTTTTAAATTTCAATTTTTTTTAATTTTATATAATATATATTTTCAAGTATATTTTCGATAAATTTATAAAATAATTATATAATATCAATATATATTTAATAATTATATAGATATAAAAAATTTAGAGGAAAACAATGATTTTAGAGTTAAATGGAATGTACGCTGGATTAAGATTTGCATCAGCACATATTGTATTTGGACACGACACATGTGGAGTAATTCATGGTCATTCATATTATGTGGATGTTAAAGTATGCGGAGCTCCTTCTGGGGAATTCGGTTTTATCTGCGATTTTAAGGTATTAAAAAAGATAGTAAAAGATATATGTGGAAAACTTGACCATAAGCTTTTAATTCCTGAAAATCATCCTAATCTAACCTACAGTATAAATGGTGATTATATAGAATTTACATTCTGCAAAGGAGAAAAAGTAAAAGAATATAAAATCCCACTGGAAGATGTAGCTATTTTACCAACAACATCTACCACAGCAGAGGAACTTTCAAAGTATTTTGCCGAGATTATTAAAAAAGAATTACAAGCATTAAACTTAAATAGTAGTAGTATTTATTGGGTAGAAACCACTGTAAATGAGGGAATTGGACAAGGGGCATCTTATCGAGCTACTATGGAACATTAGAATTTAGATTTTTATTAACTAAAAAAAATAATAATTAAATGAAAAGATATATAAATAAAATATAAGAATTATAATGTATATAAATATAATTTTTAATATTGTGGGTGATGTTTATGGAAATTAATGTAAGTGTAAGTGAAGCAATGAGTAGCCCGGTGGAGACAGTGAATCTAAATACTACGGCATATGATGCAGCAAATATCTTAAAAACAAAGGGCATCGGCGGTTTAGTTGTTGTGAATGATTTGATGAAACCAGTTGGTATTATAACAGAAAAAGACTTTGTTTTAAAAATTGTTGCAAGGAATTTAAAATCAAAAGAAGTCCTTGTTAAGGAAATTGTTTCTCCAAAACTTATCTACATATCCCCGAAGGCAACCCTAATGGATGCTGCAAAAATAATGGCAGAGAAAAAAATTAAGAGGCTTCCTGTAATAGAAAACGACGAATTATTGGGTATAATTACAGTTAGTGATATAACAAGCATATCTCCAAAATTATTTGATATACTTGTTGAAGTTTCCAAAATAAAAGGAGAAGGAGGTTATCAAACTACAATCAACAAGGAGGATGAATATACAGAGGGAATATGTGAGGTATGCGGAAATCGGGGGATGGTAAGATATATCAATGGGAGATATATATGCGACAATTGTTTGGATGAAGACAATATCTAATTAATTATAAATTTATAGTATTTAACTTCATTTCTTTTTTTTCTTTTTTTTTGCAGAGGGATAAAAATCTTTATGAAATATATAAACATTTATTATTCTCTTTCATAATATATAAATAATAAAAATTATTATAATAATATAATATAATCGTTACATTAATTATAATATAAATCATCATCCTCAGAGGGATAATTTGAAAATAAAAAATATAGTTAAAGGAAAAGAAATAGTTAAGGTATATCCAACAACAACCATACGAGATGCATTAATTACAATGAATGAAGAGGGCACAAGAAGAATTACCGTTGTAGATGCCGGAACAAATAGAGTTGTGGGTGTTATAACCTCTATGGATATAGTAGATTTTATGGGTGGAGGTTCAAAGTATAACCTCGTAAAATCAAAGCATAATCATAATCTTTTAGCCGCAATTAATGAACCTGTAAAGGAAATTATGACTAATGAACCCATATGTGTAAAGGAAAATGCAGTGTTGAAGGAAGTAATTACATTATTCATAGAAAAAAATGTTGGAGGTATGCCTGTTGTGGATAAGGATTATAAATTGATATCTACAATAACAGAAAGGGATATAATTAAATATTTAAGAGATAAAATAGATAAATCCAAAAAAATAAATGATTATATGACTGAAAATCCAGTTGTAGCTACATCGGGAGAGAGGTTAAAGGATGTTGCAAGAACTATGTTGAGAAATGGATTTAGAAGGTTGCCAGTAATTTCTGAGGGTAAATTGGTGGGTATGATAACATCCACTGATTTTATAAGACTTTTAGGTAGTGATTGGACATTTAATCATATGAAGACTGGAAATGTAAGGGAAATAACAAATGTTAGAATTAAAGATATAATGATGAAAGATATATTAACTGTTGAGAAAGATACTTCATTGTGTGATACTGTGGATGTAATGACCAAAAATAATATAGGAGCTCTCCCAGTAGTTAATGATGGAAAATTAATAGGTATAATTACTGAAAAAGATATAGTATCTTATTTCAAAGAATAAATATATATATTTTTATATTTTAGTTAATTATAAACTTAAAATTTTTAAAGTTATAGTTATAATTATTTATTACCCTTTTTTATCTCTTTTATTTTATCTATTTTATTATTAATTTTTGGTGATTTTATGAATGGCGATATTGAAAAAATTTCCAATATTGTAGTTGAATTATTTAAAGAGGCAACAATAACTCTCCCACAGGATGTTAAAAATGCTTTAATCGAATCAGTTGAAAAAGAAGAAAATGAATTATCTAAAAATACCTTAAAGGCAATTGTGGAAAATATAGAAATTGCAGAGGAAAAAAACATCCCAATGTGTCAGGACACTGGCGTTCCAATAGTGTTTTTAAAGATAGGCAGAAACATCAATTCATCGGATATTATATGTATAATTGATAAAATCAAAGAAGGAGTAAAAAAAGCAACAGAGGAGGTTCCTTTAAGACCAAATGTTGTTCACCCACTTAACAGGGAAAATTTAAAAACAAATGTTGGTCTCGGAGCTCCGTTTATAAATTTTGAATTTGATGAAAATTTAGATGGAGAAATAGAAATAACAGTTTTTCCAAAAGGTGCAGGAAGCGAGAATATGAGTGCTTTAAAGATGCTAACTCCTGCTGAGGGAATAAATGGTATAAAGAACTTTATCCTTGAAACTGTTGCCAATGCAGGTGGAAAACCATGCCCTCCAATACTTTTAGGTGTGGGTATTGGCGGAACTGCTGATTTATCATTAAAACTTGCAAAAAAGGCACTTTTAAGAAAAATAGGTGAAAGACACAAAGATAAAGATATAGCAAAGTTGGAAATAGAGCTCTTAGAGGATATAAATAAATTAGGTATTGGAGCCATGGGACTTGGAGGAAAAATAACCGCACTTGATGTATTTATTGAAATAATGGGATGTCATACCGCATCATTACCAGTTGGAATATGTATTCAATGCTGGGCTAATAGGCGAGCTCAGAGAAGAATAAAATTATAAAATTTAAATTATAAATAAAAAAATAAAAAGACACATAAAAAAGATATAAAAAAAGTAGATAATTAAGGTTTCAAATAAAACAAATGGCTTTTACATTTACAGTCGGAGCTCCCAAAACCTTCAACAAAATCAAACATTTTCATCAAATCCTTTGATACATCACACTCAACGGGGTCATTTGATATATAAATCTCTTTTATAGTCCCGTGTTTTAATAAATAATCAATATGCCAATGCATTTTTTTATCATCTTTTAAATGTCGCCCTATTCTACTTTTTAAATTATTAGAATTTCCCATTGCAGAGCCAACATAAAAATAATATCCTTTTTTAAATCGTTCCATTCTGTTTTTTCCAAAGGTTATATTTTTTGAATTATTTAATTTTATTTTTAAAATGTAGGTTCCTTTTTCATTTGGAATGTTATTTTTTGAAACCTTCTTAAAATTATACTGCTCTAAAATTTCGCTAAAATACTTTAATTTTTCATAATATGGGCAGGTTTCTTTAATTTCATTAAAACATTTATCACATTTTGGAATTGGGGAGCAAACTTCCCTTCCATAAACCACCAATAAATTATTTATAATTTTCCAATATTTTTTTGGAAGTTTTTTTCTCAATTCTATTTCTGTTTCATCAGGGTTTTCAGTATTTACATACTCCCATCTGTTGCAAATCCTATGAACATGGGTATCTACACATATTCCATAATCATCAAATGCGAGAGTGATTACTAAATTCGCTGTTTTTCTCCCAACGCCCGGAAGTTTTGTTAAATCTTCCAATTTGTTGGGTATTTTTCCACCATATTCGTTTTTTACAATCTTTGCTAAATCTTTTAAATATTTTGCCTTAGTTTTGTAAAATCCAACAGGGTAAATAAGTTTTTCTAATTCATTCTGGTCTATATTTAGTAAATCATCTGTGTTTTTTATTTTTTTAAATAATCGCTTTGAAACCTCTGATGTGGTTTCATCCTTTGTCCTTGCACTTAAAACAGTAGATATAAGAACTTTAAATGCCTTAGTTTCTGCATCTTCAACTTGTTTTGATATTTCTTCAACCGCAGGGTTTTTGTTTAATTTTTTATATAATGTATCTAAAAATCTCTGGAAATTTGAATTATTTTTATTTTTAATATTATGCATATTTTCACTTTTATAAAAAATAATTAAATAAGTATATATACTATCTATATGCTCTTATTTTTTTCAGAACTTCTTCGTATTCGCTCTGATTTGGTATATGGTATCTTATTTTACATGTTCTATTTTCCTTAGTTAAATATCCATTTTCTCCCCTAATTGCTACATAATTAAAACCTGCTTTCTTCCCCATAACTTCAAATAACATCGGTAATGGACATCCATCACCATCCAATTCAGCTCCTCCAATATTTTTTGGGCAATACCTGCAACCGTTAGCTTTTTGATGAATTTGAATTTCAAGGACATCACCATTTGAAATTACATCTAATCTATCACAAATATCTAATGCCCTATTTATATCCATAACAAAATCTTTAAAATTCGAATAGTTATCCTTTATATGCTCCCCAGATTTTAATATCTCATATAGATTAGGTCCAATTACCTTTGCTACTACATCTATGATTTCTTGTGGCTCAGTTATGAATTCTGCTATCATACCTAACAATGAGGCACAGATAAACTGCTGAGGTGATATATTGCTATTTACAATGTTATTTAAAGTATCTTGGTCAAGAACTTTCATAAATTCCCCCAAATATTCCTTTTACATTTATTTTGAAACATGTGAAGTAGTTAGGTGCAATTATATGTGTATAATATTATATAATTGTATGTGTAGACGGCAATATATAAATTATACACATATGCATACTTACACTTATTAAAAATTAAATGTGGTAATTATTAAATAAACATAATTTTCATTTATTGTTATAATTATTTCATTAATCCCATAGCTTTGTTTGTCATTTCAATAGATTTCATGTTGTCATCTTCCATCTGCAACATCGACCTTATACAATCTACATTTTCAGGAATTACATCGCTTTCTTGATGGACTGCCTGCATTAAAAACAATTCATTATCTACTACATTTATACTTTCTTTCCATATAGCTATCTCATTCAAATCATATCTAACCCTTCCCAAATCTCTTGCAAATTCAATGATTGTAGCGGTTGAGTTTAAACCCTCTTCTGCACTTACCATAAATACCCTTGGAGTTTTCTCAATAGCATCAATTATATCGTCTTTTGTTGTTCCCGTGGTTTCCACCATTAACGAATGCATGTGCATCAGTGTTGTAGGAACTATTACCGCGGAAGTAATTATTTTACCATCGAGTTCTGGAACCACAGAGCACACATCTGGACCATGGTGGGAGGGAATAGTTGGTGGATTTGGAACTATTGCGTTTATTGGTCCCCTTTTTGCATCGTTTGGGTCTGCTCCTCTTCTTATTAAAACTACTCTTGCTTTTACAATATCAGTGGCTGAATTTATAGCATATAAAGTTCTACATAATCCTGTGGTATTGCAGGATACCGTCCTTATATAATCTTTACCATAACATCTATCGTAACTCCAAAGGGCATTAAAATTATCTTCCACATATTGTGCTTTTTCACCACCTTGAAGTATGGCTTTTACTTTATATTTTTTATATATATTTTCCAAATTATCCTTTCCTATTCCCCCCGGAGCACAATCTACAACAATATCTGCATCCTCTATTACATCAAATATTGTTCCTTCAATATCTACTCCTTTTTCCTCAAATAGAGATTTTCTCTCAGGAATGGCAGCATATAACTTATATCCTTTATCGACAGCCATTCTTGCTTCAAAATCGGGTTTTGTTTTTGTGACGCCGATAACTTCCATATCTTTTTGTTTTGAAACTGCATCAGCTACTCTTTTACCTATTGAACCATAACCATTTATTAAAACCTTTGCCATTTTATCAACCCCATTATTTTATAAATAAAAATATAAAAATATATAAAATATATTTATTGAACTATAAAATTTATATTATTAAACTTTTATAATATACCTAATTAAATTTATATGAATATTATTATATTTTAAGTATATAATATTTTTGATGAAATATATTATTATGGAAAAGTTTATACTTAAATATAGAATTATAAAATTTTATTATTATGTGAATAACATAAAAATTAAAAAAATAGGAGGTATCCTATGTTGGCTACATTAAAAACAGTATTGCTAATGGCACTATTAACTGGTATATTATATGGAGCCTGTATGCTCTTTCATATTCATCCATTGATAGCAATAATAATTGCTTTAATACCAAATCTAATAGCCTACTTCCTCAGCGATAAAATAGTATTGATGAGTTATGGTGCAAGAATCGTGGATGAAAGCGAAGCTCCTACTATTCACAGAATTGTTGAAAATGTAGCAAGGCGAGCAGGTATCCCAAAACCAAAAGTTGCAATAGTAGATACCCCAACACCAAATGCATTTGCAACAGGTAGGGACTCAAAACATGCAGTGGTTGCAGTCACAACAGGCATATTAAATTTATTAACTCCACAGGAGCTCGAAGGTGTAATTGCCCATGAGATAAGCCATATAAAACATAGGGATATATTGATAAGCTCTATCGTTGCCGTAATAGCTGGTGCTATAGTGTATCTTGCAAATATGCTCCAATGGGGTTTGTTGTTTGGGTTTGGAAGAGACGATGAAGATAATCCACTGACATTCATAGGTTCAATATTGTTTGTGATACTAGCTCCAATTGCTGCGACCATTATACAATTTGCAATTTCCAGACAGAGAGAATTTTATGCTGATGAGGGCGGTGCAAAATATTCAAATCCTGTGTATCTTGCAAATGCCCTTGCAAAGCTTGAAAGAGGCGTAAGTCTATATCCATTGGAACATGGAAATCCTGCAACAGAGCATATGTTCATAGTAAATCCATTTAAAAGAGAAAGTCTGCTAAAATTGTTTTCAACGCATCCACCAACAGAGGAAAGGATAGAAAGATTAATGGAGATGGCCAGAAACCCAAGATACTTGAAGTAATAAATATTATATTATATAATAAATTTAAAAGAAGGTAAAAATATGGAAATTGGACTGACTGTTATGGCAGACAACAAAATAGGAGTCTTACACAAATTAACAGGCATTATTTCAAAATTAGGCGGAAATATACTTTATACTCAGCAATTTGTAAAGAATGACAATAGTGGATTAATTTATATGGAAATAGAGAATATAGATGATGAAAAATTCCTTGTAAATACAATAAAATCAATGGATTGCATAAAAGAGGTGGAGGTTCATAACACACTTAAAAAAATATTTGGTAAAAGAATAATTATTATAGGTGGGGGAGCTCAGGTTTCACAGGTTGCACTTGGGGCAATAAGTGAAGCAGATCGACATAATATAAGGGGAGAAAGAATAAGTATCGATACAATGCCAGTAGTTGGAGAGGATAATTTAGCCGATGCAGTTTTATCTGTTGAAAAACTTCCAAGAGTGGGGCTTTTGGTTCTTGCAGGTTCTCTAATGGGTGGAAAAATAACGGAAGCCGTAAAAAAACTTAAAGAAAAAACAGGCATATATGTTATATCTCTAAATATGTTTGGGAGTGTTCCAAAAGTAGCTGATTTAGTGATTACTGATCCCATACAGGCTGGGGTGATTGCAGTTATGACAATTGCAGATACTGCAAAATTTGATATAAATAAAGTAAAGGGAAGAGTTATCTAATTAACTCCTATTTATTATATTTTATTATTTATTTTTTATGTTATTTTTATTATATTCGCAAATCCATTCAACAATATCAACGATTTTTCCATTGGTTTTAATGCCGTTTGGATTGTGATGAGTTCGCGATACTTTAAATCCATTCTGTTTTAACCCATCCATTAAATCATTTATTGGTGGCACGAGCTCCTTTATAAAACTACAAATTTCATGAATATCATAGCACCCGATTTGGTTTATTTGGCATTCCTCAGATATGGTTTTTATAATCTTTCTGCTCCTCTCTGAGTAGTTTCTATCATCTGCAACTTCTAATGCACCATTTACAATATTTAAATCGTTTATTTCATCTAAATAAAACAACCCTCCAAATCCTTTTTCAAATCCTTCATCACGGGTTTTTACAATCTTTTCTTCATTAACAACCTTGATATATCCTAATTTTTTAACAGCCTCATCCGCCTTCTTTGCTCCCCTCTCAGTAATTAAGAAAGTTCTGGCATAATGGTCTGTAATATGTGAGAAAATAGGTCTAAGTCCTATATCGTATTTAGATGCCACCCTTATGGCGTATCCAATTAACAACCTTATAGCTAATTCCTTATCGCCTTTTAATGGAATAGCATCGTAGTTTCTAATGCATGCCTTTTTATAAGCTCCGCACAAAACCGCCGTATCTGTGGCAGTCATGCATAAAATCCCGTTTTTTGTAATGCAACTCCTTACAGCACTGTCGATATATGGGTTGGGAGAACCGAAGGGGTCTAAATCCACCACATTGAATGTTCTGAAATTCTCTGAAAGAAGAACATTGGCATCCTTATGTATGATTTCCACATTATCCAGTTCATTTACTTTTAGGTTTTCCTTTGCCAATTTTACAGCATTTGGATTTATATCTCCAATTACTATCTTTACAGTTCCAGAAGGGTTTTTTAATTCCTTAGCATATCTTAATCCTCTTGCACCGCTTCCACCTAATGGGTCGCATATTATAAATTCATCCCTTTTGTAATTGTTTAAGAAACTCTGAATTACCGAAACAGAAATATCTCGGTTGATTTCCATTATTGGATTGTAAAATATTTTGTCCTTTTTTGACAGAGTCCTATCCTTTGGAACTTTTAATTTTGTGTTTCCCTCGGTAATGATTTTCATGAGCTCACCATATATTTCCTTTAAATATAGCATATATTAAATATAAGTTTATGAAATGATATTTGGTAATTTAAATTAAATTAAATAAATAATATTATTATTTTATATATAATCATCTTATTGGTGAAAATGTGATACTTGGAATAGATATTGGCGGTGCAAACACAAAAATAACTGAACTAAAAGATGGCGATTATAAAATTCATCACATATACTTTCCAATGTGGAAAAATAGTGAAAAACTAACGGAGCTCCTACAAAATTACAACAATGAAAATATAAAAAAAATAGCAGTAGTGATGACGGCTGAGCTCGCAGATGCTTATGAAACTAAAAAGGAAGGTGTGAATGATATATTAAATTCCGTTGAAAATGCCTTTCCAAATAAGGAAATTTATGTTTTTGATGTTGATGGGAATTTTTTAACAACCGATGAGGCAAGGAGGGAATATTTAAAGGTTTCTGCATCAAACTGGACAGCTACGGCAAATTTTGTGTGCAACAACATAAACAACAATTGCATACTTGTTGATATGGGCTCTACAACAACGGATATAATACCCATAAAAAATGGAAGCATAATGGCAAATAAAACAGATTTGGATAGATTGATGAATAATGAACTGGTTTATGTGGGAACCCTTAGAACTCCACTGTCATTTTTAGGAAATACTGTATTATATAATGGAAAAGAAACAAATATATCATCTGAATACTTTGCAATCACCGGGGACATAAGTATTATTTTGGATAAAATTGCATCGGAACAATACACATGCGATACCCCTGATGGTGCATCCCCCGATAAAAAAAGTAGCATGATAAGAGTATCAAGGGTCTTATGCGGTGATTTGGAGCAAATAAATGAGAAAGAGGTAATCGATATAGCAAACCAGTTCTACAACAAACTTTTAAATCTGATAAAATACAATGTTGATAAAGTTTCTGAAAAATATGTATTAAATGATATTGTAATTACAGGACTTGGAGAGGAGATTTTAAAGGATGCGTTAAAGGATTACAATATTATCTCAATTAAAGAAGAATATGATGGAGATGTATCCCTTGCCACCCCAAGTTTTGCCGTGGCTGACTTGCTCAGCAATAAATAAAAATAAAAATGAGATGATATATTAACAAATAACAATAATAATATAATAAAAATAATACATAAATATAATTAATATATCCATTTTAAATACTTATAAATAATCTTGTTAAAATAGGATAATTTTTTATTAATTTAACGGGTGATATAATGGCAGAAAAGGAAAAAATAGCAGTTTTGGCATATTCAGGAGGACTTGATACAAGTTGCTGTTTAAAATTGTTGGAAGATAAATACAATTATAAGGTAGTTTCAGCATGCGTTGATGTTGGACAGCCAGAGGAAGAATTAAAAGAACCAGAAGAAAAGGCAAAAAAATACGGCGTTTATGCACACTATACAATAGATGCTAAGGAAGAATTTGCAAAGAACTATATATTCAGGGCAATAAAAGCAAACGCAATGTATGAAGGCTATCCGTTATCCACATCATTGGCAAGACCCCTTATAGCTTTAAAATTGGTTGAATTGGCTAAGGAGTTAAACGCTGATGCAGTAGCACACGGATGCACTGGAAAAGGAAATGACCAATTTAGATTTGAAACAATAATTAGGGCAAAAGCGCCAGATATGGAAGTAATTGCTCCAATTAGGGATTTAAACTTAACAAGAAATGAAGAAATCGAATATGCTAAACAGCACGGTATTCCAATACCTACTGAAAGTAAAAAATACAGTATTGATGAAAACCTTTGGGGAAGAAGTATTGAAGGGGGCGTTTTAGAAGACCCAATGTTTGAAACACCAGAAGACGCATTCGCATGGACAAAAAACCCAAAGGAATGTAAAAAAGAAGAATATGTTGAAATAGAGTTTGAAAATGGGGTTCCTGTTAAAATAAATGGAAAGGAATTAAATCCAGTTGATATAATAAGAGAAGCAAATAAAATAGCAGGAAGAAACGGCGTTGGAAGAATAGATATAATCGAAGACAGGATATTGGGCTTAAAATCAAGAGAAAACTATGAATGCCCCGGTGCTGTTATGCTTATAACTGCACACAAGGCATTGGAGCAATTGGTTCTCACAAGAGAGGAATTGAAGTTTAAGGAAATGGTAGATTCCATTTACGCAGATTTAATCTACAAGGGACTTTGGCATGAACCATTGAGAGAAGATTTAGATGCATTCATCGACAAAACACAGGAAAGAGTATGCGGAAAAGTTAGATTAAAATTATACGCTGGTTCAATGAGAATAGTGGGAAGAGAAAGCCCTTGTGCATTATACAGTCAGGAGCTCGTATCATTTGAAGATAAAGATTTAGACCAAAGGGAAATTGTTGGAATGGTTAAATTCCATGGATTGCAGGCAGCACTTTATGAAGCTGTAAAAAACAAAAATAGAAAATAAGAACTTTTTATTTATTTTTTTATCATTATAATTTTGTTTTTTTAACTAATTTATTTTAATTTTCTATTTTAAATAAAATACTCCAATAATGGATGACTTATTGTATATATGCCAATTAATAGGATTACAACACCACTTATTAATGGAAGTTTGTTTATGTTTTTACTTTGAACATACTTTTCTATAAACCGTTTTCCCCTTACAAATAGTGCCAAAAGTAATGATATGCTAAGTGCAAGCCCCAAACTAAATATAAACACATAGATGAGCCCATTGTATAGATTACCACTTGTATGCTGAACAACAGCACAGCAAGAGCCGCAGGGCATGGAACAAGTCCCGCAGAAAGACCTATTGCTAAAATCCCTTTTTTCGTATCTATGTTATGACTATGAGGATGGAAATAGTTTTTTAATATCCTACGCCTACTGTAATTAATATCCCTCCACCTATTAAACTCATAATATCGTGGGTCATCTCTGAGCTCATGGTTCCAATTAAGTATATCGAAAGAATACCAAATAAAAAAACAATTGAAGTGTGGGAAATAACCACAGTAATACCAAGAAGCAGCGCATCTTTTAAACTTGCCCCAGTTCCCATAACATAGGCTGCCATAACTGATTTTCCATGTCCCGGTTCAAGGGCATGCATAAAACCAAGTGTGAATGCAGTTAGTGTCCATAGGAGCTCCATAAATATCACCATTGTAATATCAGCTATTTAAATAGATTAAATATATTATTACCTAATAATACTAAATAATAGTTAATATATAAATATGTTATTACTAAAAAAAGTAAATTGTTGAATATTAAAAATGTCTTTAATTAAAAATTTTAATAAATTATGTGAAAAATAAAAAAATGATATTAATCAATTATAATCAATATAATCAATAAATTGTTAAAACTAAAAAATAGAAATTAAATGTCTTTAACTTCATTCCAGCAATTTTTTACAACTTCAACAGAGCGTTTAAATGCGTTAAATTCATCATCGCTTATTTTTATAGGAACTACTTCGTCTATTCCATTTTTTCCAACTTTAACGGGAACTCCAATACATACGTCTTTTATTCCATCTATTTCTCCATCCAAATAGGCGGAAAGGGTCAATAGCCGTTTATCATTGTTGGTTATGCATTTAACAACATTCACTATGGCAGAGGCTGGACCATACTCAGAACCTCCTTTTAATTCTATTATTCTTTTCCCCCCATTTTTTACAAAATCAACTGTTTTTTGGTATGGAAAGTTTTCAAAACCCGGCAGTCGAGTTATGGGAATACCTCCAATTGCTGTGGCGCTTAACAATGGAACCATTGTATCTCCATGCTCTCCAATTATTCTTGTTCTAACATCATCGATATGCACTCCGAAATATTTTGCAATTGCCACCTTAAATCTCATGGAATCTAAATGGGTTCCCAATCCAAAAACCTGATTTTTTTCATATCCGCTTTCAACCAATGCCTTTTGTGTCATTACATCAACGGGATTTGTTACTATGAACAATTTTGTGTCGCAGGTTTTTGAAATGCCCCTCACATATTTTTTAACGATTTTTGCATTTTCTTTTGCCAAATCAAGTCTTGACATTTTATCATTTCTTGGAACGCCTGCTGGAATAATGGTAATTTCACTTCCATCCACCACTGAAAGGTCTTTCTCACTATGGACTTCAATTTCGGCATCCCTTCCCTCAGCTGCAAGAGCGTCATATATATCCATTTTTATTCCCGTTAATTTGCTCAAGGATTTTTCTCTCGATATTAAATTTATATGCTTTATATAAGGTTCTTTTGCAAGCAAAAAGGACACTGCTGACCCAATTCTTCCAGAAGCCCCAATTACAGACACCTTCACAATCTCACCCTTTATAATTAAAAAATTTGATTAAATATTAAACCATAATCTATATATATGTTAAGATTTGTAATATTAATAACAAATTTATTATTACCAAATGTTATAAAATATATGGTATTATTACTAAATTTAAAATGAAAAATTATAAATAAGGATTATATATTATTAAGATTTAATTTAACAAATATAAAATTTATTTTAATTAATGGGATAATTTATTTGAGGTTGGTGTTATGAAAAAATTCAACATAGAGGATATGGACGAAATAGATAAAATGGCAATAAATATATTAATAAATGCTCCTCTAATGTCAGAACATGAGATGAAATGTACAATAAACATGTTAAGAAAAATTGCAAGGAAAAAAAGGAATAATGGACGGAAAAAGGTAAATGATATATTGGATTATTGGGCTAACAAAGCTTATGCTGTTTCAATGAAATCCTAATTATTTTTAAATTCTAATTATTTTTATTTATATATTTATTTAACATATAAGGTGCATCAAAAGACATCCAAATTATACCAAATACATTCATACGAATACATTTAATACAATCTGAATATCTTTATCATCTGCACCCGCTCCTACTAATGTAGTAGGCATGTCCCTCCTCCCTACCATTCTATATAGAATGGCTCGGAAGTTGCTTTATTTAAGACGAATTCACAGAACTTAAAGATATTATTTTTAATTGGATTGCATAATTTCATTATTACTTTTGAATCCAAATTATTAAACAATTCCTTTGCTTTTAAACCAACTTTTAAAATATTAAATGCTCCATTTACATCAGCATGGAGCACTTTATTTATTTTAGTATCTTTGAATAAACTTCTTGTGAATCTAACTCCCGACATGGAGTTTTTTAATATTCCTATTTGCTTACCTTTTTCTTTATCGTCATCTAATTTTAAGATTTTTCTAAATTTTCTTTGTATCTTTAAAACATCATCAGAAATACAACTTGATTTAGAAGTCCATGATTCATCAACTTCATACAATTTAATCCCAAACCATTGGAGTTTATAAACTAATTTATCAAGGAATAACCTAAATGGTATTTGGATGAAATTTTGATTATTCTTTTTGCTCATATTAGAACATTGTTTTGCTTCCAATAGATTATTACCAACATAAACACAATCATGTCCTGTTCTATGTAAATACAATGCTAACGCCTTAGCTATTTGATGAACTAAATTTTCCATCCATTTCTTTCTATCTAAATACAAGTTTTTGATTCTTCTTTCCAATTCTATTATTTTCAATAATAACTCATCATTCTTATTTTCTTTATATTCATTTCTTAATAAATCCAACTCACTTCTTAAACTAGCTAATAACTTATTAAACCATTGGTTATAGGATTTTAGATGAGCTGACTTAATAACTAAGGATGGAATGTTTCTACCATTAGAAACCAATGTAATGAAATTCTCTACCCCTAAATCAATCCCTGCTTTATGATTAAATAATGGATTCAAT
The DNA here is from genome assembly GCF_015523155.1 of Methanothermococcus sp. GTDB lineage: Archaea > AGJL01 > Methanococci > Methanococcales > Methanococcaceae > Methanofervidicoccus. The sequence goes on along the minus strand of NZ_WAKW01000055.1, from coordinate 12,272 downwards.
TCTTCTATGTATTTATCGAATACAATATCAATAAATGCAAATCCCAAATAGTAAGTAATCCTAACACTCGATGGATTAATCAAATATTTGGGCATTTTAACTTTAACCTTTTTCCCATTGTGGAGTTTGATGTGTAAAATTCCATTAAGGATTTTAAATGAAAGTTTATTTAATTCTACTGTAAATCTATCTATGTTTTTTAACTTCTTTGGTTTGGGGGGTTTCGGTACTCCATTGAATTTAGAAGGTTCTTTTAAGTATTCTTCATAAGCTTTTCTATATGCTTTGAAGTTCTTACATGTGATTCTTATAACTGATTGAATAGCATAAGTGTTGCTGATGTCTTTCTTTAATTCTTTCATATCCTTTAACAATTTGGATAATTTAGTATCTGAATTGATGATTTTTAATAGTTGGTTTAACTTTTCTACTTTATTTTGGTCTTTTGTTTTGGATATGTTTAATTTATCAACTAATAAAGAGTAAAGCAGGGCTTCAATAGTTAGGTAATACCCTAACTTCTCTTTTAGTTGATGTATTAGGATGAACAACATGTTTCTGAAATGTGCTAAGATTAATGAGAACTTTGTAAGGTTTTTAAGGCGTGAATCATAAATGAAAATTCGGTTATTACTTTCATTTTATCCACTCTTTAATATTTGATTTTATCAATCTTCGTTTAGAATAAAACTTCATTGGGAATGAATGTAGTAAAGTTATTATTTCCTCCAATATTTCATCTACATCAGTTTTATCATTGTTGTAGTCATTAACAACTATGATTTCAACACCGTATTTTTTAAATAAACTCTCAAAAAAATTCCAACCTATTCTTGTTAATCTATCCTTATGAGAAACTACAACTCTTTCTACTTCATGATTTTGAACCATTTCAAATAGTTTCCAAAACTGTTTTCTATTATCAAAATCTAACGCTGAATTTATATCACTGTAAATTCCTTCTATCTTCCAGCCGTTAGATATGCAAAACTGTTTTAATAATTCTACTTGATTATCCAAATCCTTTTTTTGTTTGTTAGTTGAAACTCTCGCATAGATTATTGTTTTTCTATGTGGTGGTTTCCCATGCATTTTTAGTAAGTAATTATAAACACTTTCTTCATCATAATTTAATCTACCATTTGGTAATCTTTCTGCTTTAATTTCTCCCCTTTTAACTAATCTGTATAATGTTATTCTAGATATATTCAATGTATTCAATACATCTGATGCTTTCATATTATATCACCGAATATATAATATGGCATTTTTTTATATATAAATTTTTCGTCTGAATATATCTGAAAACATCATTTGAATATATATGAATGAAAAAGAATTAAAAATATGTGTTATATTTTATCGGAGCTCCGCAATATCTTCTCCACATATCGATAACTATATATAAATTAAATACCTATTACCATTATAACTGAAATAAATAATTAAATAACCTGGTGAAAATATGAAAGTAAGTGTTAGAAATAAATTAAAAGGAACTGTGGAAGATATTAAAGTGGGGCAGGTAATGGCAGAAGTTTTTATTAAAATAGGAGACCAAATAGTAGTTTCCGTAATTACAAAGGATGCTCTGGATGATTTGGACATTAAAGTAGGGGATGAGGTAGTGGCTTTAATCAAATCAACATCCGTTGCAATTGGAAAATAAATATTAATTATGTATTTATTTTATCTATTTTTAACTACAAAATAATTTTTTATTATAATATTTTTTATTTTTTAACAATAAACAATAAACTTTAATTCTTTTTTTTAATAGTTTAAAACTTTATCTAAAATTTATTTCAATGTGATTGTATGATATTGGGAATCCACGACGGACATAATGCAAGTGCCTGTTTGATAAGAGATAGTAGTATAAAATATGCCATAAGCGAAGAAAGATTTACAAGAAAGAAAAATCAAAGAGGATTTCCAAAATATTCTGTAAATTATATTTTAAATGAAATAAATGATGCAATAGATTTAATAACCGTAGGAGGTATGTTTAGAAAGGGAAATAGGTTAAAAGCATTAAAAAGTTTTCAAAAAGAATTAAATGTCCCCATGGTTTATTTTAACCACCACTTATGCCATGCTTCATTATATAAATTATCGGGTTTTAAGGAGTGTTTGGTAATTACAATAGATGGGGGCGGGGATTCCCTTTCTTCAACGGTATCAATTGGAAATAAAAAAGGTTTGGAAGTGATTGCTCAAAGTGATTTGATAGATTCTGTTGGGGATTTCTATGCCTCTATTACGGAGGCTTTGGGATTCAAACCTATGGAAGATGAAGGAAAAGTGATGAGTTTATCCAGTTATGACTGTGCAGATGCTGATATCGATTTAAAAGTTATTGATTACGATAGTAAAAGGAAATCCTTTGAGAATTATCTTGGTGTTGTTGGATATGAAGCTACAAAGGCATTAAAAAGGATTCTTGATTTAAAAGATAAAAATATGGATTTCAAAAATAAGGTGTTAATTTCGAAATATGCTCAAAAAACCCTTGAAGATGTTGTTTTAAAAATGATAAAAGATTTTTCAGAAGAAACAGGCATAAATAATATAGTTTTTAGTGGTGGAGTGGCACAGAATGTGCGGTTAAATAAAAAAATAGCGGAAAATTATAATTTATATGTTCCACCATTTATGGGGGATGAAGGGCTTTCTGTTGGTTCTGCATTGCTGTTTAATGATAAAAAGAATAAAAAAACCAAAAATAAAGAAATAACCTTAAAAAATACCTATTTAGGATATAAAATTAAAAATGAGAGTTTAGAGCTCCTATGTAATAATGACAGTAATATTTGCAAAAATTATAAAATAACATATTTGGAAGAAAAGGAACTCCCCGAAATTATTGGAAATTTATTAGTAAATAATAAAGTTGTCTGCCTTTGTAGAGATAAAATGGAATTTGGACCTAGGGCATTGGGAAATAGAAGTATATTGGCACTGCCTAAAAGGAAAAATGCAAAAAAGATTAATAGAATGTTAAAAAGGGATGAATTTATGCCTTTTGCACCAACTATGCTTTATGAGCATATTGATGATTATTTGATTAATCCTTCATACAGTCCATTTATGACTTTACTGTTTGATATAAAACCCGAAAATAAGGATAAGATAGATGGTGTTGTTCATGTGGATAATACTGCCAGAGCTCAGACATTAAAGAGGGGATTTAATAAAACCTATTACGATATAATAAATTATGTTTATGAAAATACGGATATTCCAGCAGTTTTAAATACAAGTTTTAATTTACACGGCGAACCCATTGTTTGCAATGAACAAAATGCCTTAAAATCCTTTAAGTCTGTTGGTGATGCCTTATTATTGGGAAACTGGTTAATTGAGAAGAAGTGAATTGTGGGGGAATTGTAGGGGAGCTCCCGTGGTCTGCAATAAATACATACTTAAAAATTATTTTCTGCTTAATCTTCTCCTAAGTGCGATGTAGAGATTACCTAATAAAATTAAAGATGCCATTCTTATAAATGGCTCTAATGCCCATAATGATTTATCGTTTGTTCTCATTTGTAATGATATTCTTATTACTTCTATAAATGAAATCCACCAAAATTCCACTATCTTAAAAATATCCCACTCAATCCTTTTACATCTAAAACTCGAAGCCAAAATTGTAAATGCCCCCAATATACAAATTATCCACCATCCTATTTTTTTTACGGATTCCCCGTAATCAGATATTATGCCATAAATATGGATAAATAGTTTTTCAAAATCATTTTCTGAATATTCTTTTTTAAATTCCATTTCTAATTTATACAAATCAGATGCTTCTTCATAAGTTATATTATCTTCAATGGATAATCTTAAATTTCTATATTCTGCAAGGACTGATTTTTCATTTAAATACTCTAAAAAGTCTTTATAAAATTCTTTATGATGTTCATCCTCTCTAAGAATATCATATATTTTTTTATATATGGCATGTTCTTCTTTGTTTTCTTTCTTAATCTCAAAAAATATATGGCTTAATATTTTTTCATTATTTTCTTCGATATTATGTAATAACATTACTTCCCGCATATCCGTCATTAAAAATGATGTTTTAGACAATTGGAAATTAATTATTTTAGTATGTTTGTTTAAAAATTGGGCATTATTAAAAATGGCTATATTATTGTATTTGTTTATTGTCTTTACTATTTCTTTATTAATCTTATCTAATTCTTCTTCGGATTTTACTTTATATCTATATTCTGCCATGTTTTTAAATGTGCAATCGATAAAAGATAATAAGCCAAAATAAATATCCCTAAAATATGCGATATCTTCAAAAGTTGATTTATCAAATTCTAATATACCACTTATTGTATTTTTAAAATCAGCGTCTTTTTTAAATGTGGTGTGTTTAAATATCGCATGTTCAAATATCGCACTACCAAAATCAGCCTTCTTATTAAATGTAGTATTGCTAAAATAAGCCTCTTTCTTAAATGTGGTGGTATATCTTAAATATCCAAAATAAGCCTCTTTCTTAAATATAGTATTGCTAAAATTAGCATTTCCCTCAAATGTAGTATTGCTAAAATAAGCCTTATCCTCAAACATAGTATATATAAAATAAGCCTCTTTCTTAAATGTGGTGGCATATTTAAAATCAGCCTTCTTATTAAATGTAGTATTGCTAAAATCAGCATCCCCCTCAAATGTAGTATTGCTAAAATCAGCCTTCTTATTATCAGCCTTCTTATTAAATGTAGTATTGCTAAAATAAGCCTCTACCTTATATTTAGTATAACTAAAATCAGCATCCCCCTCAAATGTAGTATTGCTAAAATAAGCCCACCCATTAAATATAGTATCTCTAAAATCAGCATCTTTTTCAAATGTGGCATATCCAAAATAAGCATCTCCGTTAAATGTGGAGCTCCAAAAAACAACTTCTTTGGTGAATACTATTTTAACAGGTTTTTTAACTACCCCATCTACGAAACCTTTAAATATAAAATCATCTTTAAATTCAACCTTGAAAATCTGAACATTTATATCTATGGTTATAATTATTTCATCATCTTTTTCTTTAATTGTAGCTCCTTTTAATTTCTTATTTTTAATTTTATTATATATATGTTCAATAGAAGCGATACCACCAACAACGCAATCATTTAACTTAAAATCTTCCCTATTTTCCAAACATTCTATAAATTTATCATAAAAATCTTCTGTTCTTCCGTCTTCATAATATATCGTAGGAGCTCCTATAATTCCACCCCCTAAAAATGAAAAATTATTCTAAATATTTCAAACATTCAGGAAAATATTTTTTAATATAATCCCTGACCCTATATTCTCTTATTTATATATCCTTTATAGCATTTCTTATCGCTGTTCTACTTCTATTTATTATTTTCGATATTTTATTTATATTGTGCCCTGTTTTATACAATTCTTTTATTTTTAATTTTTCTTCATTTGTTAATTGTTTTCTTCTTTTTATATTGCATAATATTTCCATTCTACTTAATTTTCTATTTATAGAAGTTCCAATTAAATTTTTAAAATCATTATAACTATTCGGTTTAATATATATTATAATAATATCCTTTGTTTTTCTTTTTGCAATGCTGATATAATAGTCAATATTTAATTTATCTAAAAAATAACAACATAAATCAATTAATTTTTCATCTGAATTTGCTATTTGAATATTCCCACTTATAACTTGCCCTTTTTTACCATATTGTAATGCCACAGAACCCTCTGAATCAAACATTCCTTTTAAAAATGCACATATATATTTTTCACAGCCTTCCAATAATTTTTTAAAATCTTCATATTTATTTAATGACTGATACCAGTCATAAAAATATCTTGAATTTACACGTACTACATAGCTATCATTTTTATTTTCGAATCTTTTTGGATATTCTGTAATGTTTATAAACCCTATTTTTTTTCAAATGTTTTTTAAATTCATCAACAAAATCTTTATCAATTACTTCTAATTGAATTGAATAACGTCCTTGTTTTTTATAAGCACATACACATCCATCTCCTTCTATTACTCCTAAAACATATGCTAAACTTTCAGATGGTTCTAAATTTAGTAATTTTGAAGATTTTATATAATTACTTTCATATGTGCTTCTAATTTTAACACCATATTTTTTTAAATAAAGCTAAACTGTTGTACTATTAACATCATACATTTTACCTATTTCGGTCGTGGTTAATTTTTCATGTTCATAAAGTCTAATAAATTCACTAATCATCTCATCATTAACTTTTCTTTTACCCACATTCTCACCTATAAATAGTTTAAACAATCTGGAAAATACTTTTTGATATAATCAGCATCCCTATCGACATAGATATGAGCATTATATATAAAATGAGTATAACTTTTTAATGTTGAATTTGTTTTTTCTGCCACATATTCACCTAAACTAATTAAACCTACGGCATTAGAGTGAAAGGCAAGTAAAATATCATTAGAACGAAATAATACGCTCATGTATAAGTAATTTCCAGATTTCTGAAATCCTATATGGTTTAAGCATGGAACATCCTTTACTTTTTGGTCAATGTATGGATTCCAAAGGGATATTATACATCTTCTTGATTCTGGATTAGTATTAAGTTTATTTATCACATACTCTATTTGGTCATTTTTCAAGGATTTATCATAACTTGGATATTCCCTAATTCGTTCATAATAATCATAAACAAACCGACCTTCCCCTGAATTTCCATATAATAAATTATTCGTGTATTGTTCCACTGCCTTTTTTCCAAGAGGATATTTTGGACTTATACTTTTTAATTTCGGATTTGTGATTTCTATTACTGTATTTCGAATCTCTCTACACTTTTGCCCGTCTTCTGTTATCATGTCTTCTCCATCTTTTAGTATTTTCTCAACTAAATATTCATAACTCGCCCTTACCGATGGTTTTTTAATAAACATTTTATCACTTGGTTATTTTATAATTTTTTAATAATTTTTTAATTTTATTTTAACTTATTTTAATTCCATTTTATATTTTTTATATGTTTATTAACATAAACTAATTATCATATAGAATATTTTTGGTTTAATTTTATTTATTTTATTTTTGAGGTGAGCTCATGAACACAAACATGGACACAATATACATAAAATCAAATTTTTTATATGGAAGTGAATTTGAATATAAAAAAGGTATTTTAGTAATCGAAGATAGTATAATAAAAGGATTCACAAATGAAGACATTAAAAATTATATAAAATACGACGGAGTAATAATGCCGCCCCTTATAAATGCTCACACCCATATTGGCGATAATATTATAAAAGACATCGGAATAAACAAAAGCCTTGATGAACTCGTGAAACCACCAAACGGATTGAAACATAAATTTTTAAATACTTGTGATGATAAAGATTTAATACATGGGATGTTGGATGGATTGCATGAGCTCCATAACAATGGAATAAAATATTTCTGTGATTTCAGAGAAAACGGATTAAGGGGCATAAATATTTTTAAAGAATCTTATAAATTGTTTAAAAAATCGTTTACCCAAAACATTAAAAATAATACTCTCCTAAAACCCATAATATTGGGAAGACCTACAAAATCCAACAATGAAGAATTAAAGAAAGAGATAAGGGATATTTTAAAAAATTCCGATGGAATAGGGTTAAGCGGATGTAATGAATATACTGACAAGGATTTAAAATTTATTAGAAGTCAGGATTATAAGATTTTTTCAATACATGCAAATGAGCATAAAGGTTCCGTTGATTACTCAAAGGAAACCTATGGAAAAACCGAAATAGAAAGAATAATTGATTTAAAGCTCAATCCAAATTTTATAATACATGCAACCCATGCAACATCTCATGAGGCGGAACTCCTATATGAATACAGCATACCTGTTGTAGTCTGTCCAAGGGCAAATGCATCATTTAATGTGGGATTACCCGATATAATTAAACTTTTAAAAAATAATGTGCTTGTTGGGCTTGGAACAGACAATTTCATGGCTAACTCCCCATCCTTGTTTAAAGAAATGGATTTTATCTATAAATTGTATCACATTGACCCAAAAGAGATATTGAAATTTGCCACAATAAACAATGCTAAGATTTTGGGGCTCAAAGATGTTGGATTGATTGATGAAGGCTATAAAGCCACATTTACATTTATTAAAAAATCACCTTCAATAAAATACTCTAAGAATATCGTAGCATCAATTATAACACGATGTGAAAAAGGAGATATTATAAATCAGTGAAAAATTACTGAAATACAATAATATGGTATTTCAATATCAATGTTTTAAATTAGCAGTTTTAATTATATTAAAATATTAAAAAATTAAAATATATAAGATGATAATATGTCAATAATTAGATTTCACGGAGGATGTCATCAAATAGGAATGTCCTGTGTAGAGATAAATACGAAAAAATCAAAAATATTACTGGACTGCGGAATGAATCCAGCGGATAACAGTCTGCCAAATATAAATTCAACCGACATAGATGCAGTAGTGGTATCACATGCTCATTTAGACCACTGCGGTGCAGTTCCTTATTTTAATTTTAAAAAAATATACTGCACAGCTCCAACCATAGATTTAATGTATGTAATTTGGAAGGATATATCAAAACTTTCCAAATTATATGGGGAGGAAGATATAAAACGAGCCATGGACGCCATCGAGACGTTAAATTACCGAGAAGAAAAAAAAATAACAGAGGATATTTCTTTAAAATTACATGATGCAGGCCATATTCTTGGAAGCTCTTCAATATATTTAGATATAGATGGAAAAAAAGTATTATATACTGGGGATATTAATGAAATAGAAACTAAAACCCTACGTCCTGCGGATACCAATATAGATGAAATAGATACATTGATTATAGAATCAACCTATGGTTCTCCAATGGATATAAAGCCAGCGAGAAAGGTTTTGGAAAAACAGCTTGTAGAGGAGATTTCAAAAACCATAGAAAAAGGAGGAAAGATAATTATTCCAGTATTCGCAGTTGGAAGGTCCCAGGAGATTATGGCTATAATATCCAATTATATGAGGAGCGGATTGTTAAAAACCATTCCTGTTTATGTGGATGGCTCGTTGATTCACACTACTGGGGTATATCTGAGCTATTCGAAATGGCTAAATCCAAAGATAAGGAATAGTCTTGAAAACAGGATAAATCCATTTGGTGATGTGAAGAAAGCAAATAAGCAGGTATTTAATAAAGACGAATCTTGTATAATAATATCCACATCTGGAATGGTTCAGGGCGGTCCTGTTTTGCAGTATCTAAAACTTTTAAAGGACCCAAAAAATAAGATTATATTAACGGGATACCAGGCTGAAGGCACATTGGGAAGGCAACTCGAAGATGGAGCAAGAGAAATAGTTCCATTTAAAAATAAACTTCCTATAAATGGAGAGGTGGTTAAAATAGAATTTTCTGCCCATGGGGATTATAACTCATTGGTAAGATATTTAAAAAAGATACCAAAACCAAAAAAGGTCTTTGTAATGCATGGAGAAAGATATCAGGCACTATCCCTTGCTATGACGATATGGAAAAATTTCAAAATTCCTGCAATGGCCCCAACTGTGGGGAGCATATTACCCTTATTTTAAAATATTATTTTTTATTTTTTATCACTATTTTAATTATTTTTATTAAATAAATATTAATAAATTAATTTTTTTTAGGATTTAAAAAATTAAACACCCTTATTTAGATATTTAAAAAGATATTTCTTTATATAATGCCATTAAAAAAATATATTATAACTATTTCTATTTTGGAGGTGACTCATGTGGCAGAAACAGTAAGAATTACGCCAACAACAAGGCATGAAGGGCATGCTAAATTGGTATTAGAGGTAGATGACGAAGGAATTGTAAGTAAAGCATATTATCCAAATACAACCCCTGTAAGGGGATTTGAAACAATGTTGAAAGGAAAACCTGCGAGTTTTGCACCTATTGCAGTTATGAGAATTTGCGGTATTTGTCAGGCAACACATGGTATAGCATCCTGTGAGGCAATTGAAAATGCAATTGGCTGTGAAGTGCCAAAAGATGGTATGTTACTAAGAGAGCTCGTAGGTTTAGGAAATAGAATGCACTCCCATGCGCTGCACCATCTATTAACTGCGGATGACTTCATAAAACCTGAGGAAACCGGTTTAAGGACAGATGCCATAAAACTCATTCAGAGAATGAGAAAAGCTGGTCAGTTAATAGTGGATATTGTCGGGGGAGAGGGAATACATCCACCGAATATTGTAATAGGTGGTATGAGAAATAACATCTCTGAAAGGGCGAAATCAAAATTATACTATGCATGCAGGCAGTATGAAAAAGATGCTCAAACAATGTATGAAATCTACACAGGATTAATCGAAAGATACCTTGAAGAAATAGGAATACCAGATTTAGGAGCTCATGAATATCCATATATAGCATCTCACACAACCTATGGTAATAGGAATGCTATAAACTGGAATGATGTTACAGAAATTCCTGCTCAAAGATATTATGAAAACTTGGAGATAGCCCAAACTGCAACAAATCAAATACCATTTTATGCGGGAGTTCCAACAGAGGGAGGTCCAAGAGCTCGAATGGTTAAATTTGGAAATTTCAGAGAAGGCGGAAGTGCTATGGATATAAATATTGCAAGAGCCCAGGAAAACTTTGGAGCAGTTTATAGGGCATTGGAAATTCTTGATGAGTTAAATATTAACGGAAAAACAAAGGTAACTCCTGAATACAAAGATGGTTCAGGAATTGGAGTTCATGAAGCTCCAAGGGCTATGAATACTCATATGGCCACAGTAGGAAAAGATGGAAAAATTAAATCTTATAACATCATAGCGGCATCAACATGGAACTTCCCAATAGTTGAGAAGGCTATTGAAAAATACCCCCATCAATATGCGGAAGTTATCATGCGTGCCTACGACATATGAGCTTCATGTGCAACACACGTCATCGTAAAAGATGATGAAACAGAGGAAGTAATTGAAGTAAGAAGAATTTAAAATAAAAAAAGAATGCTCAAAGGGAACCCATCGGGACCTGAGAGCAATGCTTAAAATATATAATTTGATGTTATATTTAATATTTCAAAATATTGGTTGATTGTATGAATTTAGAAACCAAAACTAAAAATATGGAAAATAACGAATTGATAGATAATAATGATGAATGTGATTTAACTTTATCTTACTTTAAGGAGATAATGGTTTTAGCCTGTGGAAATATTTTATTTGCGGATGATGGATTTAGCGTTCATGTTATTGAAAGACTTCATGAGCTATTAACTGAGGAAGAAAAAAAATATGTGTCTCTTGTAGATGCTGGTGCAGGAGCTCCTCAACAGGTTCTTTCATTGATGGATGAAACTTCAAAGACTAAAAAAATCATAGTAGTTGATATAATCGATTATGGTTTAAAACCTGGGGAAATAAAAATACTTGAAAAGGAATATTTGCCAAATCCTGAACATACTAAATTGGATATTCATGACTGGCCACTTTCAAGAGCTCTAAGGGACGTTTGTGATAAATATAATATTGAATTAAAAGTTATAGGATGCCAGGCAAAATACGTTTCTGAACCTGATGTGGTACTTGAATTGAGTGATGAAGTTAAAGAAGCCGTAGATAAAGCCGTAGATATAATATTGAATGAGATAAGGAAGTATAAGGAATTAAAAAATTAAAAATTAATTTTATAGAAGTTAAAATTAAGGAGGAGAAATCATGGTGACTGTGGCACATGTGCAGTTAAGTAGTTGCTGTGGATGTTTAATCTCATTATCAGACACCTATGAAAAGCTTTTGGATATTTTAGGTGCTATTGATTTGGTATATTGTCAGACCTTGGCTGATGTAAGGGAGATTCCTGAGGCAGATATTATTTTATTGGAAGGTTCAGTCTGTTTAGATGACCACCATGCAATGGAGGTAGCTCAAGAAGCTAGAAAGAAAGGAAAGATTTTGGTTGCACTGGGAGCATGTGCAGCAACAGGTGGAGTTACAAGGTTTTGCAGAGGAGGGCAGATGTCAAAACCTGTTCATAGCTCATTCTCACCATTAACAGAAGTTGTAAAATGTGATTTGGCAATTCCTGGATGCCCACCATCACCAGAATTAATAGTTAATGTAATTACAGCAGCTTTAAATGGAGATATGGATTATTTGGAACCATTTGCAGAATTTGCTCAGAATAACAAAGAAGCCTGTGGATGTGATTTAATTACAAAT
>NZ_WAKW01000002.1 GCF_015523155.1 Methanothermococcus sp. | reverse complement strand
TCAAAAACTATGATAGATTTAGAGAACCTGTTGTATTTGCTAAAACATTTAGTTTGGAGCCACACTGGAATAAAGGATACTGTTATATGGTGGATTCTGAGGGAAATAAATTTGTTTTATTAAAAGAAGGGGCAACGAATCCGAATATTCCCAACTCCAAAATTATACATATACCATTAAAGAGAGTTGTATGTGGAGACCAAATATTATTGGCAACTGCATATATTACCAAAGATGAAAATATCACCAACAGCATAAAAGCAATGCAATATTTAAATTCCATTGCTCCAAAGTATAAATATGAACTTCCAAAATTATATAAAAAATATCAAAATGAGGAGATATTAGATGCCGGAAGATGGACAAATCCTAACTATGACAACATAATTGGTTCAAATCCAGATATGGTATTTATATATAATTTTAAATACACCGATTCTATGGCACAAAAACTTAAAGAATTAAACATTACATACACAAGAACCGGAGCCTACTGGGAAAACTCATTTATGGGAAAAACTGAATGGGCTAAATTCTTTGCGGCATTTTATGGAAAAGATAATTTTGATAAAGTAGAGAATTATTTCCAGAATGTATGGAAACAGAGAAACGATATATTGAGAAAAGTCAGAGGTATATCTACCTATCCAAAGGTGGCATTCTTCTACTGGTCTACATCAAAAGGCCCTTATGTATGGAAAGCACAAAATTTTAGACCACGATTAATAAATGATGTTAGAGGAGAGTATATATTTAATGACATGCCAGGAACAGGTGGAAGTTATATAGATAAAGAAACATTCTACGAAAGGGCAGTAAATGCCGATGTTGTTATATTACACACAATGGGTAAAAATATAACAACAAAAGAACAGTTGCTTGAATTGAATCCTGACTTTGCAAACTTTAAGGCATTTAAAAATGGAAGGTTTTATGCATTACCTTATGATAACACAAAAAAGGAAACACTTGACCCCGCAGGAGTTATGTTGGATTATGCAAAAGCTATACATCCTGAAGTATTTGGAGATAATTTGAAGTATCTTATAAAAATAAAAACTAACTAAATAAATATTTATATTATTAATTATTACTTTTTTATAAATTTTAATAATTTAAATATTGGGTGGAATTTTGAAAGTTAAAAGATTTTTGGTATTATTTACATTATCCTTGGTTTTGTTGGCAATTTTATCCTATTTTAGCATTACAGAAGGGACGATTAAAATAAAAGACGAACAGTTGGAAAAATATTTATTTGAAGGAACGTCTGGAAATGCCATTACGGACCAAATTATAGGAAAATTGAGGCTTCCTAGGACCATTGGAGCAATTATAGTTGGTTTAGGCATTGCCGTGGCCGGAATTTTGATGCAGGGTTATTTTAGAAACCCCTTGGCAGACCCCTATTTAATGGGGGTAGCAAGCGGGGCATCTCTGGGCGTTGTTTTGTATATCTTTACATCGGTGCTGTTTAAAATGGGAATCCCTCATTCGATATATGGATTTATTATTTCTGCATATGTCGGCTCATTAATTACTATGTTTGTTGTCATAAATATTGCAAGGATTGTAAAGCAAACTGCAACCCTGTTAATTTGTGGTATTATGATAGGAGCAATAGCATCTGGATTAACCACGCTTGTTGTATATACTGGGGACTATATAGGCGAAGAAAACTCCAAACTTGCAGGATATTTTATGTGGGGAATGGGTTCAGTCAATAATTTAACATGGCCCCAAATTAACTTAATGACAGTTTTAATCATCCCAACAGTTATTTTAGCATATATATTTCTTTCAAAAAAACTTGATGCAAATCTTCTTGGGGAAAAATATGCCATAAGTGTTGGAGTAGATGTAAAGAACCTAAGAAAATGGCTAATAATCTTATCTTGTATATTGACGGCAACAGTTGTGGCATTTGCTGGTCCAATTGCCTTTGTAGGATTAATCTGCCCCATTGTTGCAAGAATGATATCTAAAACCTCAAAGCATACCTATGTAATACCTATGACTGCGGTATTAGGTTCTGTATTTGTGTTATTTGCAGACATATTAACAAGACCGGGGGTTATTGTGCCTCAATCTTCAAATAACCTCCCGTTGTTAAGTCCTTTGTCTATAATCGGAGCTCCAATTGCCATAGCAATATATTTAAAAGTTAGGAAAATGGGGATATAAAATTTAAAAAAATAAGTGGGATATGATGAATTACCGATATGTTATAATTTTGGCTTTAATTGTTTCAGTGGTTGGACTAACTATTACGGGGATATATTTTGGTGGAAATGCCAAATCAATTACCTTAGAAGATACTACAAATTTTGTTATTTATCAAACAAAAATTACGGTGGATTCCATATATTATAAAATAACTGGGAATCATATTTTTCATCAAACATCCTTAGATGAATGCACTAAATTTAAATATATGTTATTAAAAGAAGTTCGTCTTCCACCAATTATTGGAGCAATTCTTGTAGGTTTAACATTATCAGCCTGCGGTTTGATGTTGCAGACATTATTTAGAAACCTTCTTGCATCACCATATACAACAGGTATATCCAGTGGTGTGTTATTTGCCGTTGCGCTTGTAATATTTATAAATAGTTTTGCAGAATTGTTTTCATCATTTGGAACGGATAAAATCATGGTAGCTGGATGGTGCGGAGGACTGCTGTCGATAGTTATGCTTATAATTATAGCCCTTAGAATAAAAGAGGTAAATGGAGTTTTAATTGTTGCCCTATTGATGAGTTATTTATTTGAGGGCATAAGGGCTTATTTAATAGCAAATGGAACAAACCTATCTATCCAGGATTATTTTAACTTTATTGTTGGAAATGTAACTAGAATTCATTTAAATGATATTCCCCCAATGGTTATATGCACAATAATATTTACAATAGGGTGTATTTTTTTAATAAAACCTTTAAACGCCCTATTATTTGGAGAAACCTATGCAAAGAGTTTTGGATTAAATGTAAAAAAAAGTAGGATATTGATATTATTGTTAACATCATTTATTGTAGGGGCCATAATACCTTATGTTGGATTAATGGCATTCGTAGGAATTGCAGCACCATATTTGGCAAGACCTATCATAAGAACCTCAGACCATAGATGGTTGCTTCCAACAACTATGCTTGTTGGTGTAGTGCTGATGCTCATGTGTCATATTATTTCATTGAAATATTGGGTTCCTATCTTTTACATATATGGATTAAACCGTCCAGCCCAGGTTTTGCCAATAGGCTCCATTCTCGATGTATTAGGAGGACTACTTGTAATATATTTAGTTTATAAGGGTGAAAAAAAGATAAAAATACAGTAAATGAAATATAAAGTAAATATATAAAAAAGTTAAAATTAAAAAATTAAAAAAATTATTAACTTATAAAATTATAATTTTTACCCTAACATCTCTTTTAATGATTTAATATTTCCATCATATTTTATAACATTTTTATTGGTATTGATTGCATGTTCAACAAGTTTTTTATTTAAAATATTAGTTTGCCCCACTGGAAAATCTGTATATATAACTACATCAGACATCTCGAGCTCATGTAATGCCTTTTCAAATTTTTCATTTGATATGGGTTCATAGGGCTCTTCGCATATTATTTCCAATTCCATAGTTTTTGCTACAATATAATCTATATCATTTTTATGCAATATTCCCACAACCACATTATATCCGTTTTTAGTAAGAAATCTTAACACATCAACCCCAGTTCCTGCACCGCAAACTAAAAAAATCCTATTATAGTAGCCAAACCCAGAATTTGCATTTTTTAGTTCAAAATAACCTATCATCTCATTATAATTTGCGTTATCCAAATCATAAAGATTATTTACTACTTCTTTTTTCATAACATCCTCTGGATGTCCGTATGCTATGACCCTGTGGTTTTTTATTAATGCCATTTTATCGGCTATTCTTAAAGCGAGCTCTATGTCATGAAGTGTAACTATTATTGCTAAATTATTCTCTGTTGCAAGTTTTCTCAGCAAAAGGATTAGTTCAATTTTATGTTTTGCATCTAAAAAGCTTGTTGGTTCATCCAGTATGAGAACATTCGGTTCCTGAGCAAGAGCTCTTGCTATCATTATCTTCTGTCTCTCCCCATCACTCATTTCAAAAAAGTTTTTATTTAATAGATACTCGGCATTTACAGATTTTGCAGCGTGCATAATTATTTCCTTATCCATTTCAGTTAATCTACCAAATAAATCGGTGTAAGGATGCCTTCCAATAGCTACAATATCGAATCCAGTCATATTTCCGGGATTTACTCTCTCAGTTAATACAACCGCCATTTCCTTTGCAAGTTTTTTTGGTGTTAAACCATGTATATTTTGACCGTTCAAATAAACTACTCCCTTTTTAGGTTTTAAATATGTTGCTATGGTTTTTAAAAGTGTGGATTTACCTGCACCATTTGGACCTATGATGCATAATATTTCCCTTTCCTTTATATGTAAATTCACATCTTCAACTACAACATAATCTTTATATCCCACAGTTAAATTTTCAGTTTTTAACATTATATCACAATTTAAATTTATTTATTATTTTATAATACTATATTTCATTATATAATTAATTGTAAATTTTCTTTAATAATATTATAAATACTTTTATTAAGTTTAAGGCTTTTCTAAAAATAAATTAGAAATTAAATTAAAATAAATTAAAAAATTAGAATTATAAATAAAATTTTATAAATTACCTCCCTATTTTTTTCTTTAATAAATCATCTATTTTTTCAGTAATTTTATCAATTCCTTCCTCAGATAGTGGGTTTGGAATAACCTTTTTATCATTTTTATAAATGGCATCTGCGAGCTCCCTAAAAACATCTGCAACATCGCTATCTGGTGCATATTCTATTACAGTTTTTTTGTAAATTTCCGCCTTTGTAATAATATTGCTCATTGGAACCTTTCCCATAATATTCGTTCCAATTTTTGAAGCAAACTCCTCCACAATGGATGGCTCGTCTATTACACTTCTTCCATTATATATAATTCCTCCCAGTGCCACTTTTCCCCTATTTGCATACCTTCTTATCCCTTTGCAGATATTATTTGCAGCATAAATTGCCATAGGGTCGCATGTTGTAACGATATAGACATCATCTGCAAGGTGTTTTTGTAATGGCATGGCGAATCCCCCACATACAACATCCCCCAATATATCATAGATAATTACATCAGGATTTAGAGTTTCAAATGCTCCTAATTTATTCAGCATATCTATTGCTGTGATTACTCCCCTTCCTGCACACCCTACACCCGGTTCAGGTCCTCCACTTTCAATACAGTAGGTTCCACTAAATCCTTCAAAAACAATATCTTCAAGTTTTATATCATTTGCTCCCTTTTTTCTGAGAACATCCAAAACTGTTGGAATTTTCCTTCCCATTAAATTTCTTGTTGAATCTGCCTTTGGGTCGCATCCTATAACCATTACTTTTTTACCAGATTCAGCAAGTGCTGCTGCTATATTTGATACATTTGTGGATTTTCCAATACCTCCCTTTCCATAGACACAAAATTTTCTAACCACTCTATCACCAAAAAATTACTATTCATCTATCGCTAATTTTAATGTAATTAAATCAGGCCTTGGTTTATTTGAATTGTATTCTTCCCTACACATATTGCAAAGCTCCCTTATTCCAAATGATATTACATCATCACTTGACGGTATAATTCTTATAAATATCCAATTGGCGTTTATTCCATAATTATTTGATATTTCTTCAAGTTTTTTTATAATCCTATTTTTAAAAACATCTGCTTCATCGATTAAGACTCCCCTTACCATTATCATTATTCCATAGCAGCCGCATTTTGATGAAAAAACATCCATTTCAGGAATGAAAACATTTTTTCCAAAAGAATTTGATAAAAATACTTCAAAATCTCTTCTATCGTTTTTTATAAGTTCTTTAATAGGTTTGCCGTTGGCAGTATTTATATTGTTAAATTTATTGTTATTATTGGAATTACTCATTTTTTCACCTTAATTACCTTTTCCGCTAAATTTTTACAGTAGTTGCATTTATTGCAGAACTTATCGCAGGTTTTCCATTTTTCAATGGCTCCATCTAATAGTTTATTATCAATATAATAATGACTTTCGAGCTCCCTTGGACAGTCGAGAAGTTCCATAAGATTCCCGTCATAATTTCTATTTAAATAAGCATTTAAAACCCTTTTTATCCACCCAATTGGATGGCTTCTTCCAGATAATTTATAAATATCCACCAGTTTATCGTATTCCTTCAAATCCTCCGGTCTGATAAATGGACTTTTTATTACCAATTCCTTATCTCTAACCCTCATGCTTATACATCTGTTATAGTAGTAATCATCTAAAACAGGTATATTCTGTATATTTGCATGAGAAAAGAAATTGAAGTGCTGAACCCTCATAGGACATTTATATAAACATGCCTCATTAACAAGAATCTTCAACTTACAGGATACAGAATCCCTTATATTTTCAATAATATCAAAATGCCGATTTATTGAGCTGTCAAGGGTGATGGCATAAACCTCTTTGCTGTCATAGAACTCTGCCTTTTGGGGACTATCAACTAAGGATATGCAGGATACATTTACCTTTAAACCGCAGTCATTTGCTAAATCAATTAAATATGGGTCTGCAAGGGTTATGCTGTTTAGGTTCATATCTGCAAATATTTTAAATAAATTTTTTATATAGTCGATTCCCTTTGGTGTTAAATGTAGAGCTCCCATACATGCGGAGTTTATAGCAACCTCAAACCTTATTTTATTTTTATGGGCATATTCTATCTGTCTTTTAATATCTTCAATAGATGGTCTATACAGCGTAGCTCTTCCAGTGCCTATAAAATCGGCGTATCCCAAATATACTTCGAATTTATCGCCTATTTTTTTATTTTTTATCCTTTTATTATTTTTATTATTTTTATTCTTCCGATATTTTTTTATCTCATTAACTATAATTTTTAAGCTTTCAAAGTTTCCAGGATGGGGAATTGAGAACATAGTAACACACCGTTTATATAAAATTTATAATCATAGCAAGTAATTAAATAAAATATAAATAAAATTAAATAAAATAATGATAAGTAAATAATTATAAGTGTTATGAAATAATTTTTGATAATTTATAATTACAAAATTAAATACTTTAATTATATTTATCAATTTTTTTCTCTGGAAATATTATTGCATTATTTTCACAGCACATATATGAACAGGCATTGCAGTTTATTATGCAGTTAAATGGATATTTAACAATAGTTTTGTTATTTTCCAATTCATAAACACCCTTTGGACAGAAATCAATACATTTTTTGCAGTTTTTACATTTTTCATAATCAATCGTTGGAAACCATGCAATATCTTTTCTTTTTCTACCATATTCCTTATAATAAATTTCTTTTCCAGCATTATAAAATTTTTTATAGATGATTTTATTTGGTTCTCTAACCATTTTTGTTATTTCTTCGTAAATATTATATACCTCTTCATCAACATTTAAGGCATTCATAAGTTTTTTTATCTCTAAATTTAAAATCATAAATTCTCTAATTTTTTTTAAAAGTTCTTTTTGTTTATTCATTTTTTCACCAAATTTTAATACTTTCTTCGTTTTTTTAATAAAAAGTTTTAAATATTTTGTATAATTTATTAACTATTAAAAATATATTTATTTAATTTTTATTATACTTTAAAATTTTTTTGGTGGAATCATGGTTAAAATAGGTTTTGTATCCACAGTTGATAGTGATGATTTGGTTTTTGAGGAGGCATATAATGAAGTTAAAACATACGGCATAGAATTTAAAATATTGGATTATAAATGCACTGAACAGGAATTTAATGAGTTTTTAGAGTTCATTAAAGATGCGGATATTGTATTCACAAAACTCATGGGTGGAAAAAGTGCATTCAAAAGATTTGATGAACTAAGGAAATTTACATTAAAAAACAATATTTCATTTTTACCACTACCTACTTTAAATGAAATTCATCCTGATTTAGATGAGGCTACAACAGTTAGTAATGAAGTTAAATTAAAGGTAATAAAGTATTTAGGATATGAAGGGGTCGAAAACTACAAAAATCTCTTATTGTATCTTGCAAATACTTTTGGAAAAAAGAATATCCCCTATGAAGAACCAAAACAGATGCCATGGCAAGGAATTTATTATAAAAATAACTATTTTGAAACTCTTAATGATTATATTAGTTATTTAGAGAAAAATGGAAAAGAAATAAAAATAAATAATAACGGAATATCTATTAATAAACCAGTTATTGGCATATTATTTTACAGAAACTGGTTTATAGCAAATAATATTGATTATGTTGATGATTTAATAAAAATGGTCGAAGATAAGGGGGCAATTCCTATTGCTGTTTTTACATCCCATTTGGAAAATGAACTTGGAGCAATTGGGACACTAAAAACATTTAAGAAATTCTTTTATATAAACAACAAGCCAATTATCCACAGTTTGATTAATACAACATTATTTACCTTATCAATGGGCGTTAAAGCCAATATTCTAAAAGATGAACCTGAATTTTTAAAAGAACTCAATGTTCCAATTTTGCAGGCAATTGTATCCACAGGATATATTGACGACTGGAAAAAATCAATAGCAGGTTTAAATCCAATCGATTTGGTAATTGGAATGGCAATGCCTGAATTTGATGGAGCAATAATACATTTCCCGATAGGGGGAAAGAAAAAAATAAAAGATGGTGAGGTAGGAGCTCCCATTATAAAATATAAATCAATAGAAGATAGGGCGGAAAAGATTGTTGATTTATCTTTAAGGTATGCCGATCTGAAATTAAAAGAAAATAAAGATAAAAGAATAGCAATAATATTCCACAACTATCCACCAAGAAACGATAAAATAGCAAGTGCTTTTGGTCTGGACAGTCCAGAAAGCGTTTTAAATATTTTAAAAGAGCTAAAAAACAGAGGATTTGATGTAAATCCTAATTTATATAAAAATGGAACAGATTTAATAAAACACATGCTGAATTATGCTACAAACGATAAAAGATTCTTAACAGAGGAACTTATAAAAAAAGCTGTTGGAAAGGTAAAAAAAGAGGATTATGAAAAATGGTTTAATAATCTATCAGAAAAGGTAAAACATGAATTAATAAAAGATTGGGGCGAAATTCCAGGGAATATAATGAATTTTGATAATAATTTAATCATTCCCGGAATCATAAACGGAAATGTGTTCATATCCGTTCAAGCACCAAGAGGCTTTGGGGAAAATCCATCGGCAATATATCATTCTCCCGACTTATCTCCACCACATTATTATATTGCATTTTATAAATGGATTAAAAATGTTTTTAAAGCGGATGCTATCATGCACATAGGAAAACACGGTAATTTAGAATGGCTTCCAGGAAAATGTGCAGGTCTTTCAAAGGATTGCTACCCAGATGTGAATATGGAGCTCCCAAATATATATCCATTTATTGTAAATAATCCAGGAGAGGGGACACAGGCAAAGAGAAGGGCTTATGCAACAATTATAAGTCATTTAATTCCACCTATGACAACATCAGATTTATATGCTGAATTATCGGAATTAGAAAAAGATATAGATGAATACTATGAAGTTGAAGGAAAAGAAAAAAAAGACTTTTTAAAGAGAAATATATTAAATAAAATTAAGGAATTAAAGCTTGATGAGGATTTAATGGACGGACACACCATAAATGAAGAAATGGACAATAATAATTTTGAAAATCTTTTAAACAAAATTCATGATTATTTGGAGGAGTTAAAAAATAGACAGATAAATGAAGGGCTGCATATAATGGGAGCTCCCCTTTGTGATGATAAATTAATCAATATGATTTTTATGATAGTTAGGTACCAGTTTAATTATTTAGAAATAATTTCGAATATAATGGGTTATGATTGGGAAAAATTAAATGAAAATATGGGACAAAATCATAAAATTATCGATAAAATAAACGAAACCGCCATAAACCTACTTAATGAATACAGAGAATACGATTTTAATGAGAATAATATAAAAAACCTAAAAACCATTAGAATAAACTCCGATTTAAAGGAAGTTTTAAAAATAGTATCCCATATTTATAAAAACTTAATGAGAGTGGATGAAGAAATAAAACACTCAGTTGATGCATTGGAAGGTAAGTATGTTCCACCAAGAATAGCCGGAGCTCCGACAAAAGACATAAATTGCCTTCCAACAGGAAGAAACTTTTACTCATGCAATCCGCAGGAGATTCCTACAAAATCTGCCTATGAAATGGGAAAGAGACTTGCAGATGATTTAATTAATAAATATTTAGATGAAGAAGATAAGTATCCCGAATATTTGGGGATTATAGTATGGGGCTCTCCAACAATGAGAACCAAAGGTGATGATATTGGGGAGATTTTATATCTTTTAGGGGTTAAACCGATTTGGAATAAAATGGGAAGGGTAGTAGGCACTGAGGTAATACCCTTGAAAGAACTAAATCGTCCGAGAATAGATTTAACACTGAGAATCAGTGGTTTGTTCAGAGATACATTTCCACAGGTTATTGATTTAATCGATGATGCGATAAGAACAGTAGCAAATCTTGATGAACCTGATGAAATGAATTTTGTTAAAAAGCACTGCAAACAGGAGGTTGAGGAAAAACTAAAAAATGGTATTGATGAAAAAACTGCAAGGGAAACGAGTTTATATAGGATATTCAGCGATAAGCCCGGCACTTATGGTGCAGGTGTTGCCAATTTAATTGATGAAAAGAACTGGGAATCAATCGAAGATTTGGCAAAGGTATTTGTTGAGTGGGGAGGTTATGCCTATGGTAAAAACATCTATGGTATTGATGCAAAAAAAGAGTTTGTAAATCGACTGTCCAAGATAGAATTAACCGTAAAAAATGAAGATTCTCAGGAATGGGATATTTTTGAAGGAGACGACTTTAACAGCTATCATGGAGGACTTATTGCAGCAGTTACCCATTACTCTGGAAAACAGCCGAAAAGTTATATCGGGGATACATCCAATCCGAACAAGCTTAAAACAAAACACTTAAAGGAAGAGGGAAAGCAGATATTTAGAACAAAAATATTAAATCCAAAATGGATTGAAGGTATGAAGAAGCATGGCTATAAAGGAGCAGGGGACTTTTCAAAGTATATCGACCATATATTTGCATGGGATTGCACATCCAACATAGTTGATGATTGGATGTATGAAGAGATTGCTAAGAAATATGTATTTGACAAAGAAATGGAGGAATTTTTTAAGGAAAACAATCCGTATGCATTGATGAACATTACAGAACGGCTGTTAGAGGCGATAGAAAGAGAAAAATGGAATGCCGATGAAGAGATGAAAGAAAAATTGAGGAAAAAATATTTAGATATTGAAGGTATGATTGAGGAAAAACTTTAATTTTAAGTAAATATTAAATTTATTTTTATTTTATTAATTAAAGTATAATGGTGAGGTCATTGGATTTTTTAAATTTATATATTATTTCCATAGCTTCGATAACCTTCGGGTATGTAATTGCAGAGATGATGAATGAAACAAATATAATAAAATTAATTGGAAAAAAAACCTCAAAAATAGCAAAAATAGGCATTCATCCAGCATTATCTACCATCCCTGCTTTATATCTTATAAGTCCAAGATTGGCTCATACAAATGCAAGTGCAATATTAAAAAAAGGTAAAATTAAACCTTTTGATTTATATGGGGCAATTTTAGGTTCTAATTTTTCATTGAGAATAATGTATATATATAGATATTATTTACCTGTTTTATTCCCGCTTCTTGGTGTTGTTGCACTATATTTTATAGGTTTAAGAATTATTTTTGATATTTTTCTTTTAGCTGTTGTTATGATTATTGGAAGAAAAAGATATAAAAATATGGAATATGGTAATGAGATAAATAGTAATATTAACCTTGAATTTTCGAGAAAGGTTTTTAAAAGAGGCATTTTAAGGGGTTTGAAACTATCTATAAATTTTACAGTAAAATTTAGTTTTATATTTTTAATTGTAATTTTAATGATATATTTTGGTTTGTTAGATGAAATAACAAAGATATTAACCCCAATACTTAAAAGTCTTGGATTGGACTCCTTTGGAATAACCTATATTTCAACTTCTATTGTATCACCAAGAGTGTCGTATGGTATTGCAAAGATTATGTTAAGCTATAACTATTCAATATATACAGTTTTAGGTTGTATGTTTCTTGGCAATGGTTTGTTTGTTTTAGCCTATGAATGGTGGTCAAGAATTTTGCCGTATTATTCTGGATTATATCCAAAAGATGTTGCTTTTAAACTTCTTTTTATTCAAGCGGTTCTTCCCTCAATGTATAGTGTTGTATTAGGGATATTATTACTTAAATTAAATGTATAAATTAATATGCTTAAAATAAATATGCCGTGGGGGTGATTCGAACACCCGACAACTGGATCTTCAGTCCAGCGTTCTCCCAGGCTGAACTACCACGGCATTGTAGGGCAAATCTTAAACTAAACAATGTATTCATCATATATATACTTTTCGCCGAAAAGTTTATATAGTAGGAATTAAATTGTTATTGTGCAAAAGATAAAATTGCAAGAGCCCCCATAGCTTAGTAGGTAGAGCGACGGACTGTTAATCCGTAGGTCGCAGGTTCGAGTCCTGCTGGGGGCGCCATTTTTTTTATAAATTAATAAACATTATGGGACCGTAGCTCAGCCTGGTTGGAGCGCTCGGCTCATAACCGAGTGGTCAAGGGTTCAAATCCCTTCGGTCCCATAAATAGCAATGCTCCAGTGGTGTAGTCCGGCCAATCATGCGGGCCTTTCGAGCCCGCGACTCGGGTTCAAATCCCGGCTGGAGCACTTAAATTTAATGTTCAGCATTAGGTTCCAAACCTTACGAAGTAAGGTTTGGACTTTGGATGGCATCCTTTTTTAAAGGATGCGTTTGAATCCCGGCTGGAGCACTTAATTTATTATGCAGGGGTTGTCGAGCCTGGCCAAAGACGCAGGACTTAGAATCCTGTCCAGTAGTGGTTCCAGGGTTCAAATCCCTGCCCCTGCACTACTTATTTGGGGTAGGGATGAAAGTTATTATTTTTTATTGTGGCCGGGGTAGGGTAGTGGCTATCCTGGGGGACTGTGGATCCCCTGACCCGGGTTCAATTCCCGGTCCCGGCCCTTTTACTTTTTTAACGATTTTAAGAGTTATTTGGTCTTTTTTATATTTATTTTTTTCTTAAAAATTAGTCCCCCTATCCAAGTCCTTTTGAATTTCTTTTAATAATTTCTTTTTTCTGCTGTTGGAGTGAGCATAAACCATAGTTGTTTTTATATCCTTATGTCCAACATAATCTCCAACAATATCCAAACCATAACCCTTATTTAGCAAATCTACCACCCTTCCATGTCTAAGGGAATGTAGTGTAATTCGTTTATTTTTTGGGATAATCCCCTTACCTATTAGGTCGTTTATAGTTCCCTTAAACACTTTCCTAATCCAGTAGTCTCCAACTTTGCCACCGTTTTTATTTTGGAATAGATTAGAGTGAAAGAATATGCTTGGAAATACTACTACTATTATTATATTGAACTTTGCAATTATTATTTAGATGAATTTAAGAATAGGAAAAAATTTGATTACCATTTAAAAAATTTCATAAAAGAAGCTGTTAAAGAGTTTAACAAAACCGCCAAAAAATATAGATGCAATATGTAATTATGCTTGGAAAGTTTATTCATCTTTGAAAACTGTTGAGGATAAAAAGAGAATTTTATATATACATTATTTGTATGCAACCATAAAATTATTGAGGCATTTAAGGATATGAAACTCGTAGAAGTTAAGAAAATATTAACTTCTGTAAAAGTAAATGAAGAAATTTTCAAAAGAAATTATTTAGTATATAATAGTGATAATTTTAGATTTCTTATTTATGACCGTGATAATAACTTAATTGAAGATATTTCGGAAAAAGATGAGGTCATGGAGTTATGCAAATACTTTAAAATTCCTGTGGGTGTGGTTTAACATGAAACTCGATAAGGTAATATTTTGGGGCATTGTAGTTCTTGCATTTACTGTTGCATTAACATACTCCACAAATAGGTTAATGGATGAGGTGAGGAAATGAAAGTAATGAGCAAGGGACTGCAAATATACAACTTAAAAAGATTTTTAAAAAAACATGGTATTGATGAAGATTTAATTGATTTGGAAGCATTAATTGACCCTACATTATCTTATCCAGAAAATAAAGAGATAGTAGCAAATTACATAAAGAACATGATTGAAAATAAAGAATACGATGAAGAAAAATATGATGATAAATACATCCAACATTTATTAAATATTGCCAGGGAGCTCCATGAAGAAAGAAGCAAATCTGCACAGGAACGGGATGAAAAAATTAAGAGTAAAAAAGTTATTGATTTAGAAAAATCGAAACACCCTGCAAAAGATTTGGAACAATGGGCTAAAAATCCTGGAAAAATGGACATACTTGGGATAGATTTTAACCTGATTTTTCAAAACCTTTGAAGAAAGTATTGAGAAGGTAATATGGTTGTTAAGGTTGCGATAGATAATAATATATTTGGATACTTACCTGAAAAAAGCGAGAGGGGGGATTATGCCTGCCTTTTCTTCAAATTTGCATGCATCAATCCACATATAAAAGTTATTGTTCCTCTTGGCGTGTCTATTGAATTGGCAAAAGCCCCTAAATTAGTTAGGAAAGAAGCACAGAAATATAAAAATTGTGTTGTTTGGTCAAGCAATAAAAAAATATTAAACAAAGCCAAAAAAATAAATATTCCAAAACCTTTGCTTGATAAAGGTATTAAAAAGGATGACTTATATATTGCCATTGAATCATCTTTGTTGGGATGTCAATATTTAATAACATATAATAGGAAACACCTTATTAATCATCGAAATCTAATAAAAAAAGAGTTTAAAGGAATAAATTTATCACTCCCCGAACTACTAATGCCAAATGAGTTTTTGAAGTTATTTTATATCCCCAAATAAAACCTCATCAACCCCTTTTTTATTAAGCTCATCTGCAAATTTTTCAAGTTCTTCCCAATACTTTTCTGTCGGCATTTTATTTATCCTATCCTCTGCCCTTCTTATCCATGCTGGGAGCTCATCATAATCAACATATTTTATTTTTCTTATTCTGGATTGTTTTTTAAATTTCTCGGTGTATTTTTTTGTGGTTTTTCCGTATTTCATATTTTCACCCAAATACATGCTGTTTTTTATGGAATTCCTACGGAACTATGTAATAACTTATGACAATATTGTATAAAAAATATTAAATCCCCAGTGCTTCCCGTAATCCTCCTTTTTTTAATTTATTGTAAGTAGTATCGAATAACTCATCTAACTCATCATCACTTAATTTTTCAATTTTGTTTTCTGCTTTAATAATCCATGCAGGTTTTTTATATTCCTCTTTTTTAGTTTTAGTTTTAACAATCATATCCCCACCAGAAATATTATCTCCCGATGAATTCATGAACTTAGTGTATATCCCTAAACACTAAATTTATAACACCACCTACTTTTTTTGCTTCTGTTCCAAATTTTATCATCTCCTCACAAAACTCTTCATGACTCATTTTATTTATCCTATCCTCTGCCCTTCTTATCCATGCTGGGAGCTCATCATAATCAACATATTTTATTTTTCTTATTCTGGATTGTTTTTTAAATTTCTCGGTGTATTTTTTTGTGGTTTTTCCGTATTTCATATTTTCACCAATATTTTTTATCTTTATTTATCTATAAATTCTTTCTTTATTAATTTTTTAGATTATATTTACAATTCTCTTTCTTCCTATTTTATATGTTTTTACCAGTTTTTTCTGTTCTAAGGAATTTATGTATTTGATAATTGCAGGAAGGGATACATTAAACTCTTTAGCTAATTCAGTTATTGTCTTTTCCCCTTCATTTAATGAAGCCAATATTTTTCTCTCAAATTTTGTTAAATTATATGGATGAGCTATTTTTGGAAATTCCACTATTCTCTTATCATGCACATAAACAATTTTATCGATTTTCTGGAACTCGTAAAGAGAAGCGTACAATAATGCAAAGGAGGTTATTTTTCTCCCACCAGTTAAATTTACAATAATATTATCATCTTCTTTTTTTATAATCTCCCTAAATATTTCTACATTCTTTTCAAATTCTATGCCATTTACCCTTATTTTTTTATATTCTAAACCCAACATCTTACATAGATTTTCTGCTTTTTTAACTGCATCATCTATAGTCTCATAGTCTTTTTCAGTAAGATACTTTTCATCATCCTTAGCATATATAATTATAACCTTTTTTGCTCCAAATTCAGCAATTGGTTTATAAATATGTTCTATATGGTATCCAATATTTATTATATGGGTAGTCATGTTCTCACGGGTGGTGTTATTATATCATTTTTAATAATTATAATTATTTATCATCATTTATCATTTAACATATTTATATTTTTAAGTATTATTTATATATGCTTATATATAAATATATAGATAAATAATATATGATTTTGAAAATCTAAATAAAAATAATAAAAATAAAATTTAAATTTTTTCCAATTTAATTTCATAATCATGAATCACAGGATTTGCCAATAATTTTTTACACATTTCTTCTACTCTTTCCATTACCTTATTTTCATCATCCCCTTCAACCATGAGTTCTACACACTTAAAGGTTTTTGCATCTTTTACTTCATCGTATCCTAAGAAGTTCAGAGCTCTCAAAACTGTTCTACCTTCTGGATTTAAAACTCCTTTTTTTAATTTAATTACAACTGTTGCTTTATACATATAAATATTACCTCCTTACTCCATACATCCTATTCTTTTTGCTACAACTTCGTATTTTTCAACAACATCTCCCATGTCCTTTCTATAAACATCCTTATCAAGAACATCCTTTGTTTCTTTGTCCCATAATCTCATGGTGTCTGGGCTAATTTCGTCTGCAACTACTAATTTTCCATCCTTTGTTCTTCCAATTTCGATTTTGAAATCTACAAGGGTTATGCCCTTTTCATCAAAGAATTTTTTCAAGGTTTCATTTACTTTCAATGCCAATTCTTTTAATTCTTTTAATTCCTCTTCTGTTGCAAGGTTTAAGGCAAGAGCTATATCATTATTTAACATTGGGTCTCCGTAGTCGTCGTTTTTGTAGTCGAACTGCACAATAGGGGTTGCTAACTCTTTGCCTTCTTCAAATGGGTATCTTCTGCATAAGCTCCCTGCTGTAATATTTCTAACTATAACTTCAATTGGTATGATTTCCACATTTTTAGCAATCATGTAGATTGGTTCAATGTATTCTATGAAATGGGTGGGAACATTATTTTCATTTAAAAGTTTGAATAATTTTGAAGATATTAAGGCATTTAGGTGCCCTTTTCCTTTTTTCACATCGTGTTTTTTCCCATTTCCTGCTGTAATATCATCTCTAAATTCAATTAAAACCTTGTCATCATCTATTTTGTATATGGATTTTGCCTTTCCACTATATATTGGTTCCTTTTTTAATATTTCATTGATAGCTATATCCATTTTATCACTAATTTCTATTTATTACTTTATTTTACACCATCTACTTTCTATTTAGTTTTTAGTTTCTATTTTCTTTTATTTGGTGTTTATTTACTTTCTATTTTTCTATTAATCTTATGGCACTTAAATAATTTACACTCTTTTAGCAACTTCTTCTGCCATTTCAAATGTTTTCAATGTTCCGCCTAAATCAGGTGTTGTTAATTTATTTTCAAGAACCTCTTCCAGTGCCTTCTCTACTCTATCCGCAGCATCGTTTTCTCCCAAATACCTCAACATTAAAACTCCTGTTAATATTGTTGCTGTTGGATTTGCTATACCTTTTCCAGCAATGTCTGGTGCTGAACCATGAACAGGTTCAAACAATCCGTATTTGTCCCCAATATTTGCAGAAGGAGCCATTCCAAGACCTCCCACTGTTCCTGCTGCACCATCCGATAAAATATCTCCAAATAAGTTTGATGTAACAACAACATCAAAGGTTTCAGGTCTTGTGATGGCATACATGTTCATGGCATCTATATAGAAATCGTTTGTTTTTATTTCTGGATAGTTCTTTGCAACTTCGTAGAATATACTTTTAAATACACCATCCGTTAATTTCAAAACATTTGCCTTGTGTGTGCATGTAACTTTTCCTTCTTTCCCTTGCTTTTTTCTATCTTTTGCCACCTCAAATGCAAATTTAAATATTTTTTCACAGGCATCTCTTGTAATTACTCTTGTTGCAGTATATACGTCTTTTGTTAGTTCTGCCTCTATTCCTTTATATAATCCTTCTGTGTTTTCTCTAACTATTATATAGTCGATATTGTCCTTTAAACAGTTTATTCCCTTATATGCCTTAACAGGTCTAACATTTGCATAGGTATTTAATATTTTTCTCAATTTAACAATCACATCAGCGGCGGTTTCTCCTGCTGCACCGAATAATACGGCATCACATTCCTTTGCTATTTCCACGGTTTCTTCTGGAAGAGCCACTCCTGTTTTTTCAAAGACCTCATCCCCTGCCTCAGCATGAACAAATTCAAAATCAATTCCAGTAGCCTTTAAAACATTAACTGTTGCAGGAATTACTTCTTTTCCTATTCCATCTCCTTCAATTACACATATTTTATACAAATACATCACCTATAATTTATTATAATATTTTAAATAAAATTATAAATTAATTTAATATTATATAAAATAAATAGTTAATGGATTATATTAAAAAAATTTAAAAAATTTAAAAAATTGGTGATATATTGAGATATGACTTTCACACACACACAGTTTTTAGCGACGGAGAGTTAATACCATCTGAGCTCGTCAGAAGGGCAAAAGTTTTGAACCATAAGGCAATAGCAATTACTGACCACGGGGATGCAAGCAACTATAAGGAGCTCATTGAAAAAACCACTCTTGCAAAAGAAGAATTAAAGAACTACTGGGATATTCAACTTATAGTAGGTATAGAGCTCACCCACATTCCCGCAAAATCCATTCCAAAGATGGCTAAAAAATGTAAAGATATTGGTGCTGAAATTGTGGTTGTCCATGGGGAAACGGTTGTAGAGCCTGTTGAAGAAAAAACAAACTACTATGCATCCATATCCGAAGATGTGGATATTTTAGCACATCCTGGAATATTAGATGATGAAACCGCACAAAATGTTAAGGAAAACGGCATATTCCTAGAAATAACTTCAAGAAAGGGGCATTCTTTAACAAATGGGCATGTTTTAAATGTTGCAAGGGGGTACAATATACCTACGTTGATAAATTCAGATACTCATGCACCTTCTGATTTAATAGATATTGATTTTGCAAAAAAGGTTGGTTTGGGATGTGGAATGAGCAAGGTAGAACTGGAAAATACATTATCAAAATATCCAAAGGAATTAATCAAAAAAATTTAAAAAATTATGGCGGTATTATGCTTGTTATTGATGTAAATCACGGTGCATTGGATATTGCAAAAGAATATATTGATTTAGGACATAATGTCTCTGTTTGGGATATTTATGGAAAATTGGAAAAAGATAAAGATTTTTTAAAAAATTTAAATTATTCCATTGAAAATATAAACCTAATATCATCAAAAGAAAAACCAGATTTTGAAAAATACGATAATGTTATTGCTCCCATTCACTGTCCTATTGACTATGATTTTATCTCTTTTCATGATGCAGTCTCGGAGCTCATACATAAGAAATACGGCAACATATATAAAAAGTTCATAGAGATTACAGGAGTGAAGGGGAAGACCACAACAACGGAGCTCATATACCATATATTAAGGGAGGGCTATAATATCTCCTTAAACAATAGCAATAAAGGTTCTATCACTCCTGTATCTATATTAAATCATATCAATAAATTAAATGAAGCTAATAAACTTGATTCTTATGACTTATTTATATTTGAAGTATCCTTGGGAATTACGACATGTAGATACGGAGCTCTTACAAATGTGTTGGAAAACTATCCAATTGGAGGGGGTAGAAGAAACGCACTTACTGCCAAACTATCAACTTTAAAAAACGCAGATAAAGGATATATTAATAAAAATATTTTTGATAAATACAAAACTGCGGTTAAAAATATTAAAAATATTAATTCATCCCAAAACAATTTAACAACCATAAATCCAGAAAATGCTGAAATTGTATCAAAATATCCTTTAAAATATAAATACAATAACAAAACTATTGAGTTTAGCAGATGCATATTCGGAGCTCACTATATAGAAGATTCCCTATTTGCTCTGAATATATGTAAAAATTTTGTTGATTGTGAATATATTATTGACAAAATAAAAACTTTTGAAATAAAAAATAGGATGAATATTAGTAAGATAAACAACCACTACATAATTGAAAATATAAACCCCGGTCTTGATGTTAAATCTATTGATTATGCCATTAACAACTTTGCAGATGTTTTTAATGGGGTTGTAATTGTCGGCGGGGACTTTGGATGCACCTGTGAAGAAATAGATGTAAAAAAATTACTAAATGTTATTGAGAAATATAAATCCAAAAATATTAAATTTATACTTGCAGGAGCTCTTGGAAAAGAACTGAAAAAATATGTTAATTATCCACATATCGATAGTTATAATCCCAAACCTACTAAATACGATAAAAACACATTGATAATATATAGAAAATCATAAATTATATAATTATTCGATATTAAAAGAAGATAATTTATTTTTAGATGAACATGCCATAATTCAAAATAGCCTCTAAAACCATTATTGTAATGGTAATTCCTAAAACTTTTTCAGGGCTTATTTTAATTTTAGATATATCAACATCCATATACCTAACAAGCCCAGCGCTTGTGCTAAGTCCAGTATCTTCATTTTTTCTAGCCATAGTATCACATTTATTTTTATCTCATCTACATTATATATATTTTCTACATATATATAATTATCTTCTCATTTACCTTTAATTTTTTAATTTTATTTTTTAATTCAACATAGATTGAAGTGGTGATGGTATTCTTCCACCTCTATTTATAAACTCCTCTGATGAGTATTCATTTACAGGCATTATTGGGGCTTTTCCTAACAATCCACCGTATTCTACATAGTCTCCAACATCCTTGTTTGGAACAGGTATTATTCTAACTGCTGTGGTTTTTTTGTTAATTACCCCTATTGCCATTTCGTCGGCTATTATTGCAGATATTGTTGAAGCAGGTGTCTTTCCAGGTATGGCTATCATATCAAGACCTACTGAACATACGCAGGTCATAGCTTCAAGTTTATCCAATTTCAATGCACCATCCTCAACTGCCTTTATCATTCCAGCATCTTCACTAACTGGGATAAACGAACCACTTAAACCTCCCACATAACTTGCTGCCATTGCCCCTCCTTTTTTAACTGCATCATTTAATAAAGCTAATGCAGCAGTTGTTCCGTGTGTTCCGCATCTTTCAAGACCAATTGCCTCCAAAATATTTGCTATACTGTCCCCTACCGCAGGAGTTGGTGCAAGAGATAAATCCACAATTCCAAATGGAACATTTAGCTCTTTTGATACCTCCCTTCCTATGAGCTCACCTACTCTTGTGATTTTAAATGCGGTTTTTTTAATCTCGTTGCATACCGTTCCTATGTCTGCACCTTTAAGTTTTTCAACGGTTGCCCTTACAACGCCAGGTCCTGAAACCCCAACATTTATTACTGCATCTCCCTCTCCAACCCCATGGAATGCCCCGGCCATAAATGGATTATCCTCAGGAGCATTTGCAAATACCACAAGTTTTGCACATCCCAATGCATCTTCTGTCATCTCAGATGTTTCCTTTATTACTTCCCCCATTCTCTTAACTGCATCCATGTTTATTCCAGCTTTTGTTGTTGCCACATTTACTGATGAACATACTGTATCAGTTTCCTTCATCATGTATGGTATGGAGTCAATTAACATAGCCTCGCTTCTTGTGATACCTTTTTGAACAAGTGCTGAATAACCACCAATGAAATCTATATTTATATCCTTTGCAGCTTTGTCAAGTGTTTTTCCCACTTCCACGCATGCTTTAATTGCCTCTTTCCTATCCATATTTTTTATGGCACTTCCAATAATAGAACCTATTGGAGTAACTGAAACCCTCTTTGTAACTATTGGAATTCCATATTTTTTAGATACTCTTTCAGCAGTTTCCACGAGATTCTCTGCATTTGAAACTATTTTATTGTATATATTTTCTTTTAGAGTATCTATATCTTCACAGGCACAATCCTTTAAGTTTATACCCATTGTAGTTGCTCTAATATCTAAATTTTCATGCTCTATCATTCTAATTGTTTCTATAATTTCTTCTGGAACATACATAATATCATCCTTCTTCGTTTTTTAGTTTTTTATTTTTTTTATTCTTTATTTTTTATTCCATCTACTATTTTATTTTATATTATTTTTTTATTCCTTATTTTTTTTATTATTTTAAACTTTTTAATTCCTTACATATTAATGAAGGCATTACAGAATCCTGACCACCATATTTGGAGCTCCTCCTATCGCAATAACCAACACTTGCAGGGGTGTTTGTTTTAGAGAATATTAACTGTCCAATCCTTTGATTTTTATAAAGTATTACAGGTTTATCATAAGCTACAATCTCCAATGTAATTTTCCCCATAAATCCTGCATCAATCCATCCTGCTGTTTGATGGGATTGTAAAAACACCCTTCCAAAGGAGCTTCTACCTTGATACTGGGCACATATATCATTCGGGAGTTTTATATACTCGTTTGTAGTTCCAAGTAATCCTCCACTAATCACAGCATCTACTTTGTATTTTTCCCTATAATATTTTACAGTATCTTCATCTAATTTGTGATATAAGGGGCATACCATTATTGAGTTTTCTATTTTAAATTTTTCGTGTTTAAGTTTTTCCTTTAAATCATAAACTTCATCGTTATATACTATAAACTCATCTCCAAGTGTAACATCATAAGAACATGGTCCAACAAAATCCCGATTAAAAGGTTCAATCAATAGTTTATTGGATTCCACATATTCAAAAATATCTTTATCACTTAATATCATTATTTCACCATGATTAATTAAATAAGCCTTGCCTCTGGTATGTAGAATTTTAGAACTTTTTATGAGAATAGCAAGATTATTTTGCGAGCTCTTTTAGAATACTTAATCTTTTAGAACACATTTAAATATTATTCAAAAATGCACAGAACATAATATATATCATATATTTATCTTAAAGAGTTATTTTTCAAGTATCACAAATTTTTCTTTTTTTGAAGGCATGACTTTTATTTTTGCGTCATCGTAATCCCTATAAAGTGTTTCTCCTTCAAACAGCCTATCTAAAAATATGGCAATTGCTGCAACTTCTGAATGAGGTTGATTTCCAATGGAAATGTTATAATCTGCCAGTTCATAAGCTTCCTTTGGAACCTTTTCTGCACCGATTATTATTATAATATTTTTATCATTCATATTTTTCTTAATGTTATCTATTGCTTTATTTATATTTTCCCCATACATGGTTAAATGAACAACAATTCCATTGTTTTCTTTAAATCTTTTTACATAGGATTTCCATGAATCTACTACTTTAAATTTAAAATCTCCGCCCCAATTTTCCACTACCTTATTTACACTTTCTCTTACATGATTATCCTCACATGTGAATATTATCTTATCTGCACCCAGAGCTCGCGCAGTTAATGCAACATGTGTGGATATTCTTTTATCTCGTTCTCCTCTATGACCCAATCTCAAAACTTCAATAGTCATTAAACCACCTAAAAAATTATATTAAAATTAAAAAATATAAATCGGGCGAAATAAAGATTTCACCTATTAACAACATTCGTTGAGAAAAATTAATTTAAATATTTATTTCCATAATCTACTTTATAAACCTTAAATCCTGGCTGAACTCCATAGTTTGTAGGGTCAATAGATTCTTTAACAAGTTTAATGTGTTTTAAACCTGCTCCATCAAGGAAATGAAGCTTTGTATATATACTATCTTCGAGATTTCTTGATGAAATCCAAACGTAGGCATAATACTGACCATTTCCTACTGGTTCTAATCTAACAATTTCACTCATAGTTCCATTTTCATTGAATGTATTTTCATATATATTATTTCCATCCTTAACAATTATTTTGTGGAATCCTGTGATTTTTTCACTCATTAAAGTTTTTGTTTTTAAGTTATAGGTAACATCATAACTTGCCATGGTTGAATTTTTTACCATAATGAGATTCATAACCATATAGTTATTTGTTTCTTGTAATGGAACCTTTACAATAAGTGAGCCATTACTTAAAAATCCTTCTCCTTTTAATTTTTGATAATATCCTTTTTCCCTTTGACTATCCGGAGTATTTGGTGAAAGATTGAAGTCCCACATACCAAACATACTCCAAACAGGAGCAATATCTGTCATTCTGTTATAGGTAATTAAATAATCAGGGTTTGGATGTTCTGGATGGGTTGCATTTAATACCTCATCTGCTTCCCTACTTGTTAAACCATATTTATTTGTTAATACATTATATGCCTCGGTTCTATCCAAAGGCAGTATTTCATTTAATATTTTTACAGTTTTCGCTACGCTGTGGTTTGTTTTGTTCATTAATACACTATTTTCATCAAATGCTTCATCACCACTTGTGGCAAGCATTCTAAGTATCCCAATGGAAAGATTTTCATTTGATGTGGAAAATGCTCTTCCTACCCAGTAAGCCCTTGGTGAGTTTTGGCTACCTCCATCAAAGGTTACCATTTTTCTTGTAGCCCATGTATATATATGTCCATTATCCCACCAGCTGGTAATTACTGAATTATTTGGAGTTTCTGTTTTTATCCAATTTAAACTATCCAACCATCCGTTGTTTAATGTTGGTACTGTGTTCAATGGAACTGCATTTGCAAGGGGTGGAAGAACTAAGGTTATTGCCAATAATATGCTAACAACCTTTTTTATCTGCATTTCTTTATTTGATGAGATTATATCAACTATCTTATATACTACAAGTATTGCAAGTGTGAGCAACATACCATAGGCTGCAATAGGAACATAGGTTGTAGGTACCAATATCTCCAATAATTTGGGTGCTGCAATTTTAAGTGCCACCAAAAATGAAATACCAATTATAGGATACAATGTCCATTTTGTTAAATCATCATTCCTTCTTTTTATTATATTTATTATCTGTCCGGCAAATATACCTACCCCTATGGATAATGGTGGAACCATTAATCCTATAAATCTAACACCTTTTGTAGATGCGTAGAATGTTGCAAATAACCAAAGTGTTAATAATATGGCATATTTTGCATCAAATTTGATACTCATTTCTTTGTATCTCATTGAAAGGAATGACAATATTACCCCAGTTATACCCAATACGAAGAGATACGTGCTACCTAATGAGTTATTTATTATGTCATTAATGGATGGAGTAGCGAGTTCCGATACTGTTGTATATACATTAGGCCATCCTGATGCCTCAGATACTGCCTTTATTGTTGTGAATCCCATAGGTGCAAGAGCTCCGTTTATGAAACTATTTATTCCATATATGGCAGATATTAATAGAGCTCCACCCACAGTAAATATTCCTATTATCGAAAGTATGTTTTTTATGTTTCCAACTTCTACAACAGATTTTTTATAACCATTCTTGATGATATAACTGTATATCAAATACAATACTAAAAATCCGCTCACAATATCATATCCATACCACCAACCTGCCCACATTCTTGGAGCCAGTGCCATCACCAGTGTTGCCAATGTGGCAAATATTAAAGATTTTTTTAGATTTTCCTGATTATGTATTGCCTCCATAATAAACCATACTATAAACAGTATTGGCAAAACCTCAAATATTGGAGTATCTGCAAAACCTGCTGAAGTTTTATACAATAGAGCAGGACTTGATATTATTGCCAATGCCCCCACAATTCCTCCAATATTACTTAATGTAGTTCTCCTCACTATAAAGAACACAGGAATTCCCAACAACATACCCATTACAGCAGGAACCCAATAAGCCGCATTCATCAGCGTTACAGTTGAATCAAATGAATGCCATATATTGTATATTGCGATCGTGGTTAAACATATTACTGGAACTGGACTTGTTATTGGATGCCCTGGTGGTGCATACTGACAGGTATCATAAGGCACCAATTTTCCATTAATTTCTTTTAGTGTCTCCCCGAGATGACCTTTATAGTAGTAATCTTCTGTCATCCTTAAATAGTAATAAGGGTCTAATGCCACTAAATACATTCTTCCGTGTTCATCTGCAAACATATGTTTCAATTGAGGATTATCTGTAAATCCCATATCTGCTGGCTGAGCTCTTAGCTGAAAGCTTATAAGTCCTATCACCAAAACTATTAAAAATAGTTTTATGTATTCATGTTTATTAAAGAACTCAGATATCTTATTTAATATATTTCCCATATTGTGCCTCCAAAATTTATCATTTAGAAATATATACTTCCTATTAAAATAATATATTTATAAATAGTTTATGAAATTTAATATACATTATAATTTATAATTGCAGCATACTACCATGATATTTATTCATTGCAGAGGGTTAGAATACTCTTATTTTATCTTAATTTAAATATTATTACTTAATATATTTACTTAAAGGTGAAAAAATGCTTGAACATCATTTAAATATTTACTTTTTAGTTTTATGTTTATTATGTTTTATATCCTCATACATTCTTACAAGGATTTTTATAACCAAGATGATTAATTACAAATACGGCATTGATTTACACAAGAGAGAAAAAACCAAAGTGCCTGAAATGGGAGGAATTGTTCCCGTATCATTGAGTGCTTTGGTAATATTTATCTTCAATCCTTTGATATCATCGGTTTTGTTTATATCTGGACTTATAGGCGTATATGATGATTTATACAAATTATCTCCCTATAAAAAGCTCATATTACTTGGATTAATTGGCATTCCCATAGGATATTTATTATTTGGTTTTGATATATTTAAGATAATACTCCTTATTTTAGGTATATCAATATCCTCAAATTTAACGAATATGCTGGCTGGATTCAATGGATTGGAAATAGGTTTGGGCATAATCTCGGCGTTTTTTTTAGGAATTATCCTACTGTTAAATGGGGATTATTATGGTTTTGAGATTACCATGATATTTTTAGCATCATATTTTGGATTTTTTATGCTTAATAAGTATCCTGCAAAGGTATTTCCAGGAGATGTTGGAACCCTCCCCATTGGAGCGTTTTTAGCTACGATAGCAGTATGGAGGAACATAATTCCAGAATTTGTTATTATCATGATGCCCTATATCATTGATGCCTCTTTAAAGTATTATTCAGCTGGCATAACTAAGAGGGAAGACCATAAACCCACAATATTGGGAGAAGATGGAAAGCTCCATGTTGTTGGTGGATATCTATCACTCCCTAGAATCATATTAAAGAAAAAACCTATGAAAGAATACAATATTGCCTTCATATTGTGGAGTATATCTATATTTTTTGGAGTATTGGCAGTTTTATTCAATACAGTGGTTAAATAACAATAAATAAAAGATTAATATAAAAAATTAAATTTTATTCTATTATTTAGTTTTTTATTTTTATTTTTTAATTAACTTTGCAAGTGCTGGGTGTAAATCTGAAATTTGCTCTTGAACAAGCTGCTCATACATCCTATAAACTATGGAAACTGTAAGCAAAACCCCTGTTCCTCCACCGAGAGCTCCTGTGAAATCAGCACCTGCTGCAAGTAGCCCAACGAATGCTGAGCTCATCACAGTAATAGGTTTAATATATCTTCTTAACCTCTGTTCTATGGATTTTGTACTTTTTCTAAATCCTTTAATTGCCATATCGAGACTTCCAAGCCTCTTTGCCATGGATTTTGCATCAAGACCTGATGTTTCGACCCAGAATATACCGAAAACTATACAGGATAACATCATCATTATTGTGTAAAATAGGGCATGCAATGGGTCAGATAACACACTTGTTAATCCATATGGTGTAGAGAAATAATATGCCAAACCATCTACTGCTCTACCATTTACATAATGCCCCAAAATTGGAAATCCCATCTTTTCAAGGAACATACCCCATAATTGAATATTTGCAAATAATGCAGCTGACAATATAACGGGAAGGTTTGTCACATATATGAACTTTATAGGGTATTTACCCACTGCACCTCTTACTCTTCCATGTGCCAGTGGAATTTCCACTCGCATACTCTCAGCATATACTACTATAAAGAATACCAATATTGTTCCCAATATTGGCAGTATAAATTTAAATGCTGTTCCCAATGAACCCTGCACTATGGCATTGAAGAATTCCCAAAGATATCCCTTTGGACCTAATGCTCCCACAAATATCGTCTGGGAAACACCTGCGGCAATGAAGAGACCAATGCCTGAACCTATACCATACCTTGAAACTATCTCATCAAGGTATATTAAGAGTATAGCTCCAATTGCCAATTGGAGAATTAAGGTTAGCATTATAGTAGGTGATAACGGACCAAAGGCTCCTGCACCAACAAACATTATAGCCTCTAAGAAACACATAAATATTGCAAATAGTTTTTGAAGTCCTTGAAACATTGCCCTGTTGTTTGGATTGGATAAATCCAATTTTATAATTTCAGACCCAACTAAAAGCTGCATGATAATTCCAGCTGTAACAATGGGTCCAATACCTAAGGTGATTAATGACCCCATTTTAGACGCAGTTACAGTTTGCCAGAATTCAAATACTGGTGGGACCTGAGCTCCCCCTGTATATACATCAATTGTCCCCATGATAAAATATAAAACAAGAACAATTCCCGTCCATTTCAACTTTTCTTTAAATGTTATGTCCCGTTCAGGTCTCTTCACTTCTGGAATATATTCGAGTATAGGCCTTATTTTATGAAGAAATTCCTCCAAGGTATCACCGTATATTTTTTAATATTATAAAATCACTTAGTGATTTTTCATCATTTAATAGGTTTATAGAGAGGATATATTATTAAATAAATAGATAAAAAATAAAATTAACATTATGTTGTATCCTTATCCTATATTTAATACATATATCCTACATTCTAAAACAATAATAAAAATAAAAAACTGTAAAAAATAAGAATATTAATTAAAAAAATATTATTACATTCAAATACATTGAAACTATTTTTAGAAGTAGTATTTAGACTAACATCGTCGTATTTATTAAAAATAAGAAAGAGCAATAATATAATCAAAAGATTTGTTTTAATTGAATTATAATTCAACAAACTCTCCACCAGCAGATTCTATTTTTTCTTTTGCTCCTTCTGAGAATTCTACTGCTTTTATAATCATTGGGCAGGATAATTTACCCTTTCCAAGAACTTTTTCATATTCAAATGCTGTTACATCAACAACAATTTTTCCGTCTTCAACTTCAAATGCATCCTTATTTTTGGATACTAATTCATCAATGTCTCCCAAGTTAATGGTATTTAATTTTTTAACCAATCTTGGATGTCTTTTGAATCCATATTTTCCAAAGTGGTCTGGCATGTATTTGACAATGTGAAGCCATTTGTGTTTATGACCTCCTGCCAAACCTCTACCTCCTCTATGACCTGCTCCTCTGTGCTTTTTAGCTGCACCATATCCACAGGTTCTGCTACCTCTTAACTTTGTGATTTTTTTACTTTTTCTTATCATCCAATCACCTTAAATGTAATTGCTTACATCATTTTCTCCAATAATGTGTTTATCTCAGCTCCTCTGTATCCCAGAGCTCCGCCTACTGAGAAAGGTTTTTTGATACCTGCTTTGTCGTATCCCTTTCTTGGAGGATGGAGTCTGAATACTGGTTTCAACGGGGTGTTTTTTAAGAGGATTTCTTCATTTACGATTTTTTCAGCTAATTCTTCAACTGATAATTCCATCAATTCTTTAACTTTTTCTTCGTTTAATCTTTTATTTCCTGGCAATCTTCCTCTTTTCAATATCAATTTTACAAGGGTGTCTTTATCTATTTCACCGTAGGTAATGTAGTCCTTTGCTTTATTCAACATACCTTTATATGTTTCGGTGTTTGGAACTATTACACAGTGATTTACCCTATGTAATCTTAACATTTTAAGGGTATCTGCAATGTCTCCTCTGACACCTACGCTACCTCTAACCCTTACAACTGCGTAAGCCATGTTTCATCACCTATATTATTAAAAATTTAAGTAGAATATATATTATTTTTCTATATACTCATATACTCAATTACAATGCTTTACCTTCGTTAATTCCAAGTGTTTTCTTGTGTTCTGGTAAATATCTAACAAAGTTCAAGTTTTTAAGTGCATCAAATGTAGCTACTGCAAAGTTGTATGTTGTTCTTGTGTCTCCAAATGTTTTTGTCCAGATGTCCTTTATACCTGCAAGACCCAATACTGCCTTTGCAACATCCCCTGCAACTAAACCTACTCCTCTTGGTGCAGGTAATAACTCAATTTTTACACTTGCACAGGAACCCTTTGAAGTGAATGGAATTGAATGAGGTGTTCCACAACCACATTCCCATGAACCGCATCCCAATCTTATTCTAATTAATGATAATTTTGCATGAGCAATAGCTTTTCTAATTGCAGGTCCAACTTCTTTTGCTTTACCCATTCCTACGCCAACATAACCGTTTTTGTTTCCTACTGCAACGGTAGCTCTAAATCTTGCTCTTCTTCCTGATTTGTGCATTCTCTGAACAAGCGAAACATCTAAAACCTGTTCGGTGATGTCTGGAAGTAATGCATCTACAATTTCAGGCTCCAACAAGGGAAGACCATTGTCTAAAATATAGTCAATATCAGTAATGGTTCCCTCTTTCACCATTTTTCCTACCTGGGTTTTAGGTTCCCAGGCTTCTACATTAAATCTTTTTTCAGCTGCCATGATTTCACCTTTATATTTCTCTCACTATTATAAACTGAGAACCTTCTCCTTTATTTCTTCAAAGTGTTCTGGCAAATCTTCAGGATTCAATCCTTTCTCTAAATACTTTGAAAACTGTTTTTTGTATTTTTCTTCATCTTCTTCTTTTAAGAGCTCAGCATATTCTTTTACATGAGAACCATTAACTCTCTCATCTTCTGGGAGAATGTCCTCGCTGTGTGGTATATTCATTCCTGCATCAACTGCACCCTTCAATATGGCAAAAACAGCAGCTCCTTTTGTAGCACTCTGCAATCCTAAATCAAGAACTGCTTCATCATAACCTTCTTTAAGTGCCTTTTTACCCAATAAAAGTCCAGTTAAGTATGCAGCAGGTATGTTTCCGCAGTGTCCTTTGTATCCCATTTTTACGAGCTCTCTTGAATGAGCTGAAACTAATATTTTATCTCCCTTCTCATCATAAGCCACGAGCTGAGCTATCATGTTATTTAAAGATTTTCTAGCAACCAATCTTGGTTTTTTTGATAACAGCAATTTCAATCTTAATCTATAATTCGTTTTTCCTTCCCTTCTTCTTCTGAAAGGGACTCTATATTTAGCACTATGTGCCATGCTTATACCTCCTTATATATTTTAAGTAAATGGAATTTGAGAGCAAAGCCTAAGTTTCCAGCACCAAAATCTAAAAAGATTTTAATTTATTCAGCAAGAAGTCCGTGGTCTTTCATATACATTTTCATGTGGTTTTTACTTCTGAATGCTCCACCTTTTGCCATTCTATATAATTTTCTGTATGTGCTTCTTTCAATTGCTTCCCCTTCCCTAAGCTCCTTCAACATTCTTCTCAAAGGTCTTATGGTGTTTATCCATTTCCTTTTCTTAGGTGTTCTAGCACCTTTTGCCCCTCTTCTTGAACCAGGACCTTTTCTTTTACCTTTTCTTTTCTGTTCTTTTAATTTTTGTGTTCTAGCTTTGCTTATTCCTTTTTTCTGTTTTTTTACAATAATTCCATCTTTGATTAACATCCTGATATCATCTTTGGTAATAGCCATTTTGACCTTATCCAAATTTTCAGGGTCAATCCATACTCTATCAATACCACAGTCCAGCACATCTGCGGCAATTCTCCTCTGGGTTGATATATCCATTATATCACCTTAATATAAATAAATGTAATAAAATTAATTATTTTATTCCGTTTCCACTTCTGAAACTTTATTGGTAATGTTTAAAAGTTCTTCCTGTTTCTCTTTGGAAATATTTAATAATCTAATGCCTAATTCATTAGCTCTT
This sequence comes from Methanothermococcus sp., assembly GCF_015523155.1. Lineage (GTDB taxonomy): Archaea > AGJL01 > Methanococci > Methanococcales > Methanococcaceae > Methanofervidicoccus. Next base: position 34,036 of record NZ_WAKW01000002.1, on the reverse strand, counting down.
TTTACAATTTCTACTCTTTTCCTTTTACCAACAGTTGAAGCTACTCTAGCTCCCTGTGTTTCAGGATTTAATGCCTCTAATTCTTTTACATTGTGGATGAGAACATCCTCTAAACCTGATGGGTGCAATCCTCTTACAAGAGCAGGAGTTCTGTATCCTATTTTGACAATAGCTGGTCTTTGTTTCAACTGCTTTCTCATTCCACTGTGTAATCCTTTTGGTCTTCTCCAGCTTGTGCCTATTCTTTTACATTTGAACCAGTCCTGTCTTTTGAAGTCAGGTTTCTTTTGTTTCATTTTGAGTTTTAATCTCAATAACCTTTTTTTACTCATGAAACCACCTTATAACACTTTCCCTGCTTTTTCTACAATATAGATACCATCCTGGAATACCCTGGTATCTCTTCCCTTAACTCTTGTTGCCTGTTCAATGTTTGCGGCGGTCTGTCCTGTTTTTTCCTTATCAATCCCGCTAACTATAATATCCTCACCGCTCACTTTGACATTAACTCCTTCCATGATTTTTGCTTTTCTAGGGTATTTTTCCCCTAAAAAGTTGTCTATGATTACTTCATTACCCTTAACACTAATTTTCATAGGGAAGTGAGCATATCTTATTTTTAATTTATATTCAAATCCTTCACTTACACCCTTTATCATGTTGTTGATATGGGATGCAAATGTTCCAATAATTGCTGCCTGTTTTTTTCTCGGATATAAACTTTCAATAACTACTGTTTTATCATCTTCTTTTTTAATGCTTACATTTGGGAAAGAGAGTGTTCTTTTAAGTTCTTTTCCACCGGATTTGACAACAACTTCGTTGCCATTTATCTCAACAGAAACATTATCAGGTATTTCTATCTCTTCCCTCATTACAGCGGCAACTGGCATAACCATACCTCCATTTAATTCGTGTTTAAATATAATTTAAATTAGTATATGTATGAAATTAATCTTCCACCTAATCCCTGCTCCTTTGCTTCATCATGAGTCATTAATCCTTTTGGTGTACTCACAATTAACAAACCGAAACCTTTTGCAGGTAAATATCTTTTTTCAAATTTTTCAAATTCATTCTTTTTAACAGCATATCTTGGCTTAACTGCTCCACATTTGTTTATATGCCCTGTTAATTCTACCTTATAAATTCCTGCCTTACCATCTTCTATGTATTCAAAGTTTCCTATGTATCCTTTATCCTGCATAACTTTCAATACTCTTCCTATGAGTTTTGAGGCGGGCTTTATGTATGCCACATTCTTTCCCACTCTTTCACAGTTGGATAGATGGTTCAATGCATTCGCAAGTGGGTCCATTAGACTCATGTTGATACCTCCTTAATCCTTATCCTTAATCATACTTTTTAAATCCTAATTTTGGTGCTAATTCTCTAAAACACTGTCTGCATAAGTTCAATCCGTATTTTCTAATGATTCCAGGTCCTTTTCTTCCACATCTTTTGCATACCTTAGAACCATACCCATATTTTTTCTTATATGGTGCTTTTGCCATTTTTTAACCTCCTGGGAATATGACTTTTTATATCTCAAATTAAATAATTTTTCCATTATTCTTATTCTTCTTCCACCACATCAACGCCGAAATTCAATTTTATGTATTCAATAGCTTCATCTTTTTTAACTTGGTGTCTTTCTGGAAGGTTATTCTTTTTTGCCTTTCTTCTTTTAACTCTATATCCTGGTTTTTCAAAGGTTACACATACATCCATTCCATAGATTCCGACATCTGGCTCATATTTTTGACCAGGGAAGTCGATATGTTCTGGAATACCAAAGGAAAAGTTTCCTCTTTTATCGAATGAATAGGAGTATAATGTTTTCCCTGATGCTTTAAATGCTATGAATGCATTTTTTAAGAATTCTTCTGCTTTCTTCCCTCTCAATGTGACTTTTAATCCAATTGGGAGTTTTTTTCTGATACCAAATGCAGGGTTAGTTTGTTTAGCCAGTGTTCTTACAGGCTTTTGACCAGTGATTTCTTCTATAACTTTTGCACCAGTGAGCAACCTATCTCCACTTTCGCCTACACCCATGTTGATGGTAACCTTTTCTATCCTAGGTTTTCTCATAGGCTGTTTTTCCCATGTTTCTTGGAATGTCATTTTTCCACCATGTTTATTTATTCAAATTTATAATTATATTCTCATCTTTAAGTGATGATTTACTCTTTATAGTGCCTTCAATGATGATAAAACAGGCTCTTCATCGCCTACTACAAATACGTAGTCTTTAATAGTTTTAAACTGTTCTCCATCTTTTGTTTCAAGGGTAATAATGTCAGGATACAATTTTCTCTTTTCTATCTCAATTATTTTTGCAAAATCTCCTGCGTGTTTTCCACCAGTAATATATGCCAATTTTCCTTCACCAAACTGGACATGACCTACTATTTCTTGCTCAGGGATTGAGATGAGAACGCAGTCTCCAGTTTTATAGATATCCTCTTCTGCCTTTGTAGCGTCTGAAACCTTCACAATCTGGTTTCTACCATCATGAAGGTTTAACTGGATGTGTCCGCCTTTGATTACGGTTTTGTTTTTAATTTTGCATAATTTTACATCATTTTTATCTGTTTTCTTCAACGTGATTCTACCTTTTTCATCAAGCAATACTAAAAAGTTCTCATTTGTATCAGGTATGGAAATTACATCCATTAAACCTGTTGGATATCTGTGTTCTTTTCTTTTTACACCATCAACTAATATTTTACCCATTTTAATGATTTTTTTAGCTTCTCTTGCATTGTCTGCATAGCCTAAAATATCCCTAACAATCAACAATAATGGCAATGAGTTTTCCATTGAATGTGGTCCTGGCAAAGGTCTTGTAGTAAATTTCTTAACTTTTCTTGGAAGTTGCCAATTTGTTGGAGCGGGTAATCTTTTTAGATGTCTTTTAGGTCCCTTACTTGCCATATTCGCACCTCAGTTATTCATTTTTTAAAAATTTAAATCTCCTTTCGTCTGAGTCATCCAATTTAACAATCATGACATTTGACGGATGAATTGGATATGGAGATTCTTTTCCATCCTGTTTTCTATTTACTGCTCCTTCTACATATATTTTGTAAGATTTGTAATCGACTTTTGATACTTCGCCTTCTATATTTTTGAAGCTTCCTCTTAATATCTTCACAACATCTCCTTTTCTAACAGGAAGTGCATTTTTATTGTATTTTTCCTTTAACTCCTTTGAGAGCATTGCAGACATCAATCTATTTCTCAAATGGAGCGGAGCATTGTAAAGTGCTTTTCTTTGTTTCCTTGGCTGTTTTGAGTTTGTCAAAACCATTTTATTCACCTTTTATTTTATAATATTAATATTTATACATTAGTGAATTATCTTAGCCAGTCTTGATACACCAGGCCATCTTTCAGCTGCTTCTTTTGCAACAGGTCCTTTGATTTCTGAACCTTTTGGGTTTCCGTCAGGGGTTACAATTACCGCAGCGTTATCTTCAAATTTAACCCTTGAACCATCTGGTCTTCTGTATTCCTTTTTCTGTCTTATGATGATAGCAGGCAATACTTGTTTTCTCATTTCAGGAGTTCCTTTCTTAACAGAAACAAAGACCATGCTCCCTACTCCACCAGCAGGCAGTCTTCTAGTAACACCCTTGTAGTTTTTAACTGCAATTACTTCAAGTTCTTTTGCCCCGGTGTTATCAGCACAAACCAGCCTAGCTCCATTTGGAAGAGCCCTTATTACTTTTGAACCAAATCCCTTCATGAAATCACCTTATTCTGTAAGTTCTGTTTTTTCAATAACTACAAATGACTTAGTTTTACTTATAGGTCTGCACTCTGCAATTTTTACTTTGTCTCCAACTTTTGCATCTATGCATGATGGATTGTGAGCAACCATTGTAGCCGTTCTCTTTTCATATCTCTCATATTTTGGTATATATTTTACAATCTCCCTTTTAATTACAACGGTATTGTGTCCTTTATCACTTACCACAATACCTTCAAATATCTGTCCTCTTACTGGCAAATTGCCATGGAATGGACAGTCATTATCATTACATGTGTTTTCAGGAGATTTCACATCAATTCCTATATTTCTCATAATAATACCTCCCAAATATTTTTTTACTTTAAGTGGCATATACCACATTAAAGATTCAAAGTAAATACTAATTAAGTATATAATACTTTTTGATAATAGCAACAATTCACTTTGGGGACTTTAAAATAGATAATGAATTAGTATGGATAAATGGTTTTTATTTTTCTCTTCAATCTATCCTCTGGTCTTCCGATTAAAAGGCTTCCCATAACATCAACAGATTTGTCATTTAATTCAAATCTAAATACTGCAACATCCTTTGGAATTCTTACCTCTTTGCCATTGTCAAATCTTTCAATGACGAGAGTGTTTCTTGTTTCATCAACAACCCTGCCTTTTATTCCAACCAGGAATAAATTTGAAGATTTTACAATCTCAACATTTAATCCAATCAATTCATGTCTCAATATGTTTTGTGGAGTTATCATTTGGGTGTCCCCCGACCCATAAGGACATAAGGGTGTGCCAACAGGCATCCTTATTCCTTGATTTTATAATTTTTATAACATCTTAGAGTATAATAAAATATAATTATATAATTGCATCACTTCAATGATATAATGGTTATGTCATATATAAAGATTATCATCAACACGGAGCTCATCCTTATCTAACATCGATAGTATCCTTTGAGAATCCCATCTTTATCAGAGCTTCTTCGACTTTTCTCCTGTGGTCCCCTTGTAATTCAATAGAATCTTTTTTCACAGTTCCCCCACAGGCGCATATATCCTTTAATTTCTTTGCAAGGTCTTTAATGTCAATTAAATTTGTATCGAATCCTTCAATTACGGTCATTAATTTTCCAAACCTTCTTTTTGCAACATATATTTTTATTTTTTGTTCTTCCTTTGCAATTTCTTCACATACACACAATTCTTTTGGTAGCCCACATCTTGGACAAATTTCAGGCATTACTGCACCTCTTGGTTTAAATATTTCTTATTCTTTTAAGAATATGGTAATTAAATCTCTAATGATAATTTGTTAGGCGACCATATTTATAATTTTTGTTAAATTTAATATACTTATTTTTGTAATTACTTTAATTAATTATGCCTCAGCTTCTCCTTTCTTTTCATTCATTATTGTATATATTCTTGCAATTGTTCTTTTTATCTCTTTGATTTTACCAGGATTTGACGGAGAGCCTCCTGTGGCTTTGTTTGCATTTTCTTTCATGAGTTCTTTTTTTAATTCAGCTAATTTCTCATTCATTTCAGAAATAGTCATTTCTCTTATCTCACTAGCTTTTAATATAGCCATTTTTATCACCTTCAAAATCTAATAATTTATTCTTCTAACACTTCACTTACTTCTTTAACTTCTCCAACACCTTCTCTTATAACAATTTCATCTGGCAATACAATTTCTGGTGGCATGATTTTTACAGTGACTCCGATTATTCCAAGTTTTAATTTTGCAAGTTTGTGTGCTTTTTTAACAAGAACTTCTGATGGTTCTCCACAGTGTTTCATGTATCCGTCCATGAATTTTTCTGTTCTTGACCTTTCCCCAGTTAATTTTCCTGAGATAATTACAACGACACCTTTCGCACCAGCTCCCATAACTCTCCTAACTGCTGAGTGAGCAACTCTTCTGAAATGCATTCCTCTTTCGAGGGATGATGCTATTTTCTGAGCTACAACTTCTGGGTCTAAATCAGAGTTTTCGATTTGTTTAACTTCAATTTGTGGGTTTTCTACGCCGTATTCCTTTGCTATGGTCTCTGTTAATTCTTTTACCATTCTACCTTTTCTTCCAATTACAAAACCTGGTTTTTCAGCGAATACTGTTATTCTTGTTCCTACTGGTGTCTTTTTTATATCCATGTGACTGTATCCTGCTCTTGGCAATTTGCTTTTAAGATATTCATCAACTAATGTTTCTACAACATTTTCTTTTACAAATGCTCTTTCAATCATTATTTTCACCTAACATACCTTTTTTAATTTTTCTTTATTTTCTTTTTTTAATTTCTTTTTTATTTCTTTTTATTTTTCATTTCTATTTCTTAATGGAATTCCTCTAATATTACCTGAATATGAACTGTTTCTTGGAATTTAGGTGATGCCCTACCAAATGCCCTTGGCATGTATCTCTTTATTGTAAATCCTTTGTTTGAAGAGATGTGTTTTATTCTCAATTTCTCAGTGTTTAACCCTTTGTATTCTGCATTTTTCTTTGCATTATCGAGAACTTTCAATATTTCACTTGATGCTTTTTGTGGGAATCTTCCTGCTGTCCAGCCGTATTTTCCCTTTTTATGCGGAACGTCTTTTCCATGTCTTTTGAATGGAACTACTTGTTTTAACTCAATTACCCTATTCAAGTATGCAATAGCATCATTTAGCTTCATGCCATTTATTTCTCTGCAAATTTCAATTGCATGCTTTCTTGAAATTCTTAAAGCCCTTCCCATGGCTCTTGCGGTTTTGTTTGGGTCTGCTTCTACCTTATAACCTAATTTGCTCATCTTTATTCACCTTTTTTCTTTTTCTTTGGTTATAAAATTCCAACGGATTTTTAACCTAAGTTTCTATTTTTAAAATCATCATGGTTATGACTTCAATAGCTCAATGCCTAATTTTGCTATTAATATAGTGGTGTTTATATAATGAATTTTCACATCACCGACTGTGTTTTTTACTATATAATTGGATTTTTTAGTCCCAACTTCCAAAATAGGTTTATCTTTATGATGAATATAAATAGAGTATCCACTATCTTCAATACATTTGACAACTTCTTTCATTTGCTTAAACTTGTTTATATAGTTTATCATGCTATCATAATGTATATTATGAATATACCATCTAATCATCATAAAATAATTAATAAAAGAATAAAAATTAGAAATTAAACTAGTGAAACCTCTACGGCATCTACACTTTCTACCTCTTCCAATTCAGCCAGTGCATTTTCAACAGGCTCTGTTCCACCTTCTCTTTCCTCCATCTCTACAAGGACATATATTGCATACAAACCAAATGCCAGTGGTTCATCAGATACATTTCTACATATTGTATCCATTTTTTCTACGGTTTCTTTTACTTTTTCTTTTAAACTTTCTTTATCCACTTCTGGACTTACAGGCATTATTTTTAATTTTGCTATAACTTTCGCCATATATACACCTTTCATTATTTAAAAATTATTTAATAAAAATAATTAATTTAAGGTCCCTCATATCCACAAACTGGACATTTATAAGGGTTGCTCAATTTTCTGCATTTTTCACATCTTACTATTTCTGCCTTTCCGCAATTTGGGCATAAAAATCTTGTAGCATGCTCTCTTGGAGCTATCTCTGCATTACATGATGTGCATTTATATTTCATATTATCACCATTGTTTTTATAGGTTATTGTTCCAATTATTTTTTATCAATTGTAATTTTGGTATATATATCATTATTGTTTTTTAAAATATTTATTATTCTACTGGGATGTTTTCCATTGACCACGAAACATTCGATATTGTGTTTTAATAATAATTTTGGTAAATAACTATCAACCGATGTGAAACCTTTAATGGATTTTGCATTTATAGTATTTAATAGTTTTCCTTCTGGATAGTTATCATATATACCATCTACATCAGTAGCTATTATAACACTATTTAAATTCAAAAGTCTAGCAATATAAGCCGCTATTGAGTCTGAGGTAATATTCCACGAATGTGGGAGCTCATCAGTTGATAATACAATTTTTGAAGGAAGTAATATAACAATATTATCATCTTCCAATATCTTTTTTGCCTCGTATAAATTATCCGCTGTTTTTATATTGGAAATTTCGGAGAAATAAATACCCGTCAAATCCATGGACATGGTGGCAAGTTTATGTGAGCTCCTGTTGCTTAAACCGCCTTTTTCATTTAAATCCCTAACAACATTGGCAAATGCTCCACCGCCAGGAACTATAATTATTTTATTTTCTTCACTATTGCTAAAAATTTTTAATTCACTTAAAAGGGGTTTTGCAAAATATGTTAAACTTCCACCTACTTTTATCAGATGCATGGTATCAATTCCGAAAAGTATATATATTACTTTCTAATTTGTATATTTATCGCATTGTAGTTATATTATTTATATTTTGGGGATATGGTGTAGTCTGGCCTATCATCGGGGACTCCAAGTGCCTATATGGACCTGGACTAAATCCCGATGCAGGAGAAATCCCTGGACCTGGGTTCAAATCCCAGTATCCCCACTTATTTTTTTTAATGATTATTTTGTAAGTTTTATCTTTATTTTTTATTATTTAATAATATAATGGGTTTAAACCATAAGTTTTAAATAATAAAAAATAGCCATTATTAACTGTAAATATAAAAGGTGGTGCAATGAAATTGTTAAAAAAATTAACTTCTAAAAAAGGGCAGGTTTCAATGGAAATTGGAATATTAGTTGCTGCTGCTGTTGCTGTTGCTGCTATTGCGGCATACTACTATGCAACGAATGTTAAAAATAGTGCATCCAAAGCAGGAGGAGCAGCAAATACAACCGTTGGTGCTATGGGAAATGCTTCTCAAAACTATGCAAATAAACTTAGTAAGATATAATCACTTTAATTTTATTTTTTTTATTTTTTGGTGTTTTTTATGTTAATTAAAAAACTTTTTTCTAAAAAAGGGCAGGTTTCAATGGAAATTGGAATATTAATATTTGCTTCTATTTTAGTATCGACTATTGCATCCTATTATTATATATCAAATTATTTAAACACTCATCCTGAGAATATTGGAAAAACTGCAAATAGAACTATAAACGCATTAAATAATGTTTCTACAAAGTATAGTAATAGTTTAACGCATGTTTAATATTGGGAAAGTATGGATATATTTTATTTTTTAATTTTGTTGATATTAATTTATCTTATAAATCCACAGAATAATGAGGAAAAAGTATTAACAACGCCATTTTTAACAGTTTCCTATGTGGTAGTTTTATCCTACATACTATCTATTTTAAATATTCCGTTATATAAATATTTATATATTGCTCCATTGTTAGTGTTATTATTAATACACTTAAAAAATAAAAAACTCAATTTTAAATTTATTAAATTAAAAAAATCTTATGCAATTCTTGCTATAATAACCATATATGCTGTTTTTATTGGATATATTTTATTTCCACAAAATCCTGCAAATACAACAGACACTCAATTTCATTCTTATAAATCAAAGGAAATACTCGAGGAAAAGACAATATTTTATAAAACCAGTGAAGTTCCCTATAAATTTTATGTAAATTATCCATCTGGTTTTCATTCTATGATATATTTGTTATCATCATCAGTAAGTGATATATTAAATTCAATTCAATTTATGAAATTTTATATACTGGTTCTCTTTGTTTTAGGTTATTATTTAGTTGGTGAAGGTATAAAAAAAGGGTTAGGAATATGGATTGCTATGTTTTTTCCATTGACAAATGTTGTTTATAGAATTGTTGGAACATTGCTTCCAAATACTCTTGGATATGCATTGATGCTTATAAACATATTTTTTATATTAAAATATAGAATAACAAAGGATAATAAATACCTGTTTTTATTATTCTTCGTTACATTATCTTTGGTATATATTCATACATTTCCATTGATAATATTAACATTATTCTTAACATCCGTATCTATTTACGATTTATATTCAAAACATTATAAAGATATTATAAAATATTGGAGCTCCTATATTTTATCCATATTTTTGGCTGTTTTGTTGATATATCCAAAGATAGCTAAAAGCGTTGTAGCATATGGAAAATCTACAAATTTTTCTCCTGAACCTATTTTAACAATAATCCATAATATATTGGCAGGATTGGGAATATTTTACATATATATTTGGACAAATTCCTCAAAAACTGGTATTTTAGATAATAGCAATACATTTATAATTTCACTTGTATTTACCTTTTTATTAATTGTTGGATTGTATAATTTAAACAGGATTAAATACATTAATTTAAATAAATACCAATTAAATAACGGAGCTCCGTTTATTATATTATTGCTTTTGTTGATATTAAATATTATAAATATAAAATTTATACATATATATATTCCATTTTTCAGTAACCAATACGATAGTGCAAGAATGGCAATGCATATCCAAATAATTATGCCAATATTTTACGGTTCAGGATTGTATGCCATATATAGGTTAATAAAGAAAAAAAGAAAATATAATTTTTTAAAGCCAATGTTTATAATTTTTGTATTGATATTTTCATTACATACATCCTATACAAATTATACCATATTATCAAATTATCAAAAAAATACATATATAATTCATCAAAACGATTTAAAAATCTTTGAATATATGAACAAATATGATATAACAAATCAAACGATACTAAATTTCGGTGAAGATGCGGGGCAGTTTTTACCCATATATGCAAAAAATAGGCCCGTATTTAGCTATTATAATTTTTCCTCTGGTCATGATAAATTAAGGAACAATATATCATTGAATGACATTACAACAGCCATTGATAATAAAAATTATACTTTTATAGTGGAGTTATGTAAAAATGAAAATATAAAATACATATATATTTCTGAATACTTAGGAAAATACGACGGCGGATTCTTTAACAATAGCAAATATTTTAAAATAATATATAGAGTAGGGAATGCAAAATTAATAAAAATAAAATAAAAACAAGAGAGATATATTTAAGTAAAATTAAGAGGCAAACTATGAAAGCAAGTAAAGCTGTATATGATGCAATAAGAGAATCTAAAATAGATTTTGTTGTCGGAGTTCCATGTGCAAATTTGAAAAATCTTATAAATTTAATTAACGACAATAAAAATAATAGCCAAATTACATATATTCCTGCCACAAGGGAGGAAGAAGCCATCGGAATATGTGCCGGAGCTCACTTGGCTGGAAGAAAAACCTGCCTATTAATGCAAAATTCAGGACTTGGAAACTCAATTAATGCAATAGGTTCCCTATGTAAGGTATATCAAATACCAATGTTAATAATCATAAGTCATAGGGGAGAATTAAAAGAAAAAATACCTGCCCAAATTCCAATGGGTAGATGGACTAAAAATTTACTTGAAACCGCTGAAATTCCATACTACTGTCCAAAAACACCAGAAGAAGCATATAAAATAATAATTCATGCATCCGAATATTCTGAAACAATGGGGTATCCCGTCGCAATATTGTTAGATGCTTTGTATTGGGAGCATGACATATATAATAACCTGTCCCCTTAATAATCTTTAAAAATTTCGTATTTATCGATAGGTTGAGTTTTTTATAGTTTTCAAGATATTTTAACAAAATTTAACTTCTTTAAACATGGTATCCCCTATATTATCCATATGACCACATATTTTGGTATGGAAACATCCTTATCTAACATCGATAGTATCTTTTGAGAACCTCGTCTTTATTGGAGCTCCTTAAATATATCAGTAGATAGGAATATTTCATAGTTTTTCTTCTTGACCGTAATAGAAGGTTTCAGGCAAAATAATAAAAAGGACATATAGAAAATATAAAACCATTATTGGTGATAAATTATGAAATTCTACAACAGAGAAAAGGAACTAAACTATCTAAAAACCTACTGCCAATTAGAGCCTAATTCCATATTATTCGTCTATGGTCCAAAATCATCGGGGAAATCAACAGTTATGTTAAAAGTTATAGAAGAACTAAATAAAGGAGACGATATCATATTTTTCTATTACGATTTAAGAAGATATGCAACTCCTACAAATGAGGAATTTTTAGAGATATTTTTTGAAAAGTCAGATAAAAAATATCTATCAAATAAATTTGAATTTAACTTAAAAGTCTTTAAATTTGGGATAGAAGAAAATTTTGATTTTAATAACATAAAGTTAAATAATGTATTTGATAAAATTTATGAAGGTATTGAGGCTGTTGTTAAAGAAGGTAAAAAACCAGTTCTAATAATTGATGAACTACAAAAGTTAAAAAATATTTACTTCAATCATGGAGAGAAGGAAGGAAAATCTCTACTAAATGAATTATTCAATCTATTTGTTCATTTAACAAAAGTTAGACATCTCTGTCATGTTATCTGTTTAACCTCTGATACTTTATTTATTGAGGAGATTTATAGCAATTCCACATTGGAAAATACTTCTAAGTATTATTTAATTGATTGGTTAAGAAAAGGATGTGTAAGAGATATTTTAAAAAAAGAAGGATTTACAAATGAAGAAATAAATTATGCCATAAATTACATTTCCCTACCTTATGAAATAGTTGATTTAATTGAAAATAAAAAATTAGGATTATCTGTGGAGGAGACAATAAAACAATGGATAAATATTGAAAAGGATAAAATAAAGTATCTAATGGATACAACTGAACTGGATGAGGGAGAAATATATAATATATTATCTAAATTCAAAGATAAAATAAACATTAACTACTATACAGAGGTTAAAAAGGAAGAGATGAAGTATATGCAGTTTTTAATAAAAAATGAAATCCTATTCTATGATGTAATAAACGGCATAATTAAACCTACTTCTGTCAAAAAATGGAATGCTATTAAGGAATTAATCAATATCTATAAAAATAAATAAAATGGCATTATTAACAGTCTTACAGTATCTCCATTTTTGCCACAAGGGGGAAGAAGCCATTGGAATATGTGCCGAGCATATAATACACCCCATAGCAATATTGTTATATGCTTTGTATTGGGAGAATGACATATATAATAACCACTAAAAAAATAAAAAATGCAATATAAAACCAGTGAAAGGCCATAAAAAACTTAATAAATCCTATCCATTATAAAATCAGCAATGGCTTCCAATCTTTTTCTTTTTTCGGCATCAAATATTTTTAAATAAGCCTTAGCCTCTTCTGTGGCATTCTTCATAATATTTTTTGCATAATCTATGGAATCACTCAATATCTCTATTGCCTCTTTAATCTCTTCATCTGTGGCATTGCTATTTCCAAGAACTTTTAATAGTTTTTCCTTTTTCTCACTTGGGAGATTTTTAAGAGCATGTATTATGATAACAGTTTTTTTACCCTCTTTTATATCGCTTCCCACAGGCTTTCCTATCTTTTTATTATCCCCTACTAAATCTAAAATATCATCCTGTATTTGGAATGTCATACCTATTCTTTTAGCATATTCACACAAGGCATTTTTTTCCTCTTCTGTGCATTCTGCCATTATTGCACCAATTTCAACAGGTGCCACGATTAAAGCCCCAGTTTTCTTTGAAATCATTTCAAAGTAGTCATCTAAACTTATATCATCCCTATCCTCAAATTCCATATCCATTGCCTGACCTTCACATACCTCTACGCAGGATTTTGACAGTACCTTTAAAACCTCATGGGCTTTTTTTGGGTCTTCAATATTTGATATTGCTTCAAAGGCTTTTGCATAGAGTAAATCACCAGCAAGAATAGCTATTGGTTCTCCATATTCAACATGCACAGTTGGTTTTCCCCTTCTCTCATCGTCGTTATCCATTATGTCATCATGGATAAGGGTATAATTATGAATTAATTCTACGGCAGCAGCAGGAGGTAATATCTCATCAAGATTGTCTTTTTTCAACATGTATGTTAAAGTTGCTAAATAGGGTCTTATTCTTTTACCGCCAGCAAGTAAAAGATGTTTCGAGGCATCATATAGTATATCCTCTTTTTCAACATGTTTTTTTAATTCTTCCTCTATTTTTGACAGTAAATCTTTATCGAATATTTCCATGATTCCACCAAAAGAAGTAAAGTATAATAAAATTATAATAATTTAAATAATAAATTATAATGATTATAGTTAATAATTAATGTTCTTCTTTTTAAGTTTTTTGTTTTTATTATGATTTTTATTTAATTTATATTTTAAATAATTCTTTCAAATTTCAAACTCTGCCCATTTCTTAGAAGATGCACATCCTCTCCAAGCCTGTATCCTTCTTCCTCTGCAAGCTTTGCATAGGTTGCCGTGAGATTGAAATCTCCATGAGAAGGTATTAAATGTTCAGGATTTAACCATCTTATCATGTCTCTGTGGTCTTCCTTAGCAGCGTGCCCTGAAACATGAGCTCCTTTGAACAACCTTACACCCATCAATCTCAAACGAGCCTCTAACATATACCTCTGTGCCGCATTCATTGGGTTTGGTATTACATCTGCTGAAAATACCACCTGGTCATGCCTTTCAAATCTAAAAGGAGTTTTATTTGTTGCCATTCTTGATAAAACTGCTCCCTCTTCCCCTTGGTGTCCGGTAACCACAAGCATGTAATTTTCCTTCCCTTCTTTCATTATTTGATGGAGTATCCTATCAACAGACGATGGGTCTCCTGCTATTTTTGTATTCTTCGGGAATTCTACAAGACCTATATCCTCTGCTATTCCACAATATTTAGCCATAGACCTTCCTATCAATACGGGTATTCTGCCCATTCTCTCGGCAATATCTGTAATAGATTTTATCCTTGCAATATGGGATGAGAAAGTCGTAACTACAACACCGTTATTTTCATTATCGGTTCCCAACAAATCATTTTTCAAAAAATTTGCCGCCACACCCTCTGATGGAGTTTTTCCTTCAAAATCTACCCTGGTGCTTTCGGAAATCATACAGATTACGCCTTTCTTTCCAACTTTTTTTATTGCCCTGTAATCTGGTTTCTCACCCACAATGGGTATGTTATCAAATTTAAAATCATTTCCATAAACTATTGCACCATATGGCGTATGAAGAACTGGAAGAACAGCATCTGGAATACTGTGTGTTATTTTTATAAATTCCAATGATAGATTTGGAGTTAAATCCATTGTTTCTTTTGCATTTAATGTTATCAGTGGATTTCTTACATCGAATTTTTTTTCACTCAATATCTCTCTTTTTACGAGTTCTAATGTATATGGTGTTCCGATAATAGGAGCATTATATCTATGAGCAAGCTTTGTAATGGCTCCTATGTGGTCAAGGTGTCCATGAGAAACCACGATTGCTTTAACTTCCCCTTCTATATTCTTCATTACGGTATCATCTGGAATTACGCCCATTTCAATTAAATTCAAGCTGTGCATTTTTGAAACATCGCTGTCTTCATGTATCATGACCCTGTCAAGTCTCAATCCCATATCAAATATTATTATTTCTCCATCTACATTAACAGCGGTCATGTTTCTTCCAACTTCTTCGTATCCTCCAATAGCTACTACTTCTAACTGCAAAATATCACTTCCTTTTACTTTTTTTGTTTTTTATTTTTCACTTAAAATGATGAATAATAATAAATGCCAATGACAATAAATAATAAATGTAAATATAATAATCTAATAAAATTGCAAATAATAAATAAAATGATAAACGATAATAAAGATATAATTATCACTTACTAATCCATTCTTTTAACTCATTTTTTATAATATACCGAGATTTTTTTAAATCACCTATATTATCGCAGCCCATCAAAAACATGACAGTTTTCAATTCTTTTATCATTTTTTCAAGAACCTTTATCACTTCATCGGAACTCCTTAATGCTGCCCTTAATATAGGCAGTGCCAAACCGCAACAATCGGCACCTATCACTAACGATTTTGCAATATCTATTCCAGACCTTATACCTCCCGTGCCAATTACTGTGCCATCAAAAACACTTCTAACCTCCAATATAGATGCCGCCGTTGGAATCCCCCACTCTAAAAATTGTTCTGAGAAATTTTTAAAATTCTCATCTTTTATTCTATAATATTCAACAGATGCCCACGATGTGCCTCCACTTCCTCCCACATCGATTGCATCAAACCCAAGATTCTTTAAAATCACTGCATCTTCTTTTGAGAATCCTTCTCCAACCTGCTTTGCTATAAATGGGATATTTTTATATTCTGCCTTATAATTTGACATAATATTCTTTAATATATCTATTCCCTTAAAATTAACATCCCCTTCTGGCTGGATTGCCTCTTGAAGTGGGTTAAAATGGATTGCCATGGCATCGGCATCTATCATATTCACTGATTTATCAATTATTTCTTCGTCCCAATTATCCTCTATAAAATTAACTGCTCCAAGATTGCCAATAACTAAGGATGAGGTATAATCCCTCACAACTGAATATGTATCTATCAAACTACTGTTTAATAATCCTGCTCTTTGAGAGCCTACGCCCATCCCTAAGTTAAGTTCTTCCACTGCCTCTGCTATATTTTTGTTAATTTCCTTTGCCTTGGAATGACCACCAGTTATTGCAGCTACAATCAATGGAGCATCTAATTTTTTCCCAAAAAGTTCAATTGATGTATCAATGTCGTTTAAATCACAGTTTGATGTTCCTCTGTGAATTAATTCAACATCATCAAGAAGTGTTCCTTTTTTATATTCAACATCACAGTAATTGCACACCAAAAGGTGTTCAAGTTTCCGAAATTCTATACTATTGTTATTCATTAAACCACCTGATATATAAGATTACCTATTATGATATTATATATATTAATCTATAAATTTAAATAGAATATTTAAATAATAAAAATAATTCCTTTTAGTTTAAACTAAATAATAAAAAATACCTAATAGTATATAAAATTTTTAAAAATTTTAAAAATTAATGGTATTAAATAAGGTAGTAATATGACAAACCTAACTACAACACTTAATATAAAATATGATGGCAAATCCATAACTGAAAATCAAATAAAAATACTTAAACTAATTTCTGAAAAAAAATCTCAAAATAAGGTTGCAAAAATATTGAATATTCCTCCATCTTCTATAAATATCCAAATAAAGAGGCTTGAAAAAAAACTTGGTGTAAAACTTATTTATTCTTCAACATCTGGCACAATCTTAACAGAACCTGCCCAAAATATAGTTAAATATTACGAATCGGTGCAAAAAAGAGTATCTAAACATCCATTTATTGCCTGTGGATTTATAAGTGGAGAATTGGGAAAAATACTATTTGATGACATATTAATATCATCATTTGATAATATTCTAAAACTTCATGAGATGGATTTAACGAGCATTGTTGGCATAGATGACCCCTATTGGAGTTTCAGGCTTGGAGAGCCCATACCAATAGCCTATGACCATTTTATTATAGTATATAAAGAAAATTTTAATGTAAAAAATCTCATAGGAATAAGATATTCCCCCCAGAGGATTGTTTGGAATATATTGAAAAATCAAAATATCGATTTCAAAATAACAAAAGTCGTTAAAAACCCATTTTATGCTATTGATTTAATTGAAGATGGATATAGTCTATTTTTAAATGAAAGTTTTGCTAAATACATAAAAAAGAATTATATTGTTAAAAAACCTTATTTTTATGAAAAAACAAAACATACTTTAAATTTCATAGCGTCAAATAAAGAACATGAAAAACTAATTAATCGTGTTGTTAATAAAAAGAAAAAAGAAATAGAAAACAGAGGATTTAAAATTATCGAGTGTTTTTAATTTCCTTATTCTGGAATATTTCCCCCTGGAACCATGACAGTTAATTTAACCTGTTTTACACCTTTTTGAGAAGTTAATTTATCGGTTAAGTCCCTTATTTTCTTAGCATCCCCTTTAACAAGAATTACCTCCATACAGTGGTCGTGGTCTAAATGCATATGAAGAGTAGCTACTATTAAATCAGTATAGGCATGTTGTATTTCAGTTAATTTTTCCATTAAATCAGATACATGGTGGTCATAAATTATAGTAATAGTCCCAGCTCTTTCTCCTTCTAAACTATGTATCCATTTGTGTTTTATAATATAATCCCTTATAGCATCCCTGATTGCTTCACTTCTGCTTGCATATCCTCTATCAGCAATTATTTCATCAAATTCTCCCAACAATTTAGTAGGCAAAGATATGCTTATTCTATCCATATCTACCATATTATCTACCCCAATTTTTTATATATTATATTTTTTTATTTTTTAATCATCTATTGTTTTATTATTTCTATATTTTTAATATTTAATAATATCTTTTTATAAGTATTTAAATATTGTATAATACAACAGTTTAACAAAAATCTATATATATTATTAATTATAATTTAATATTAAGATATAATTTATAAATATTAAAATTAATTTTAATAAAATTTAAGGTGATTTCATGAGTATTGTAATAGGATATTGTGGAAATAATGGGGCAATAATTGCAGGGGATAGAAGAAATATAATATTTAGGGGAAATCCTAAAAAAAGAGCTGAACTCGAAAAAGACCTATATTCTGGAAAAATTAGAAATGAAGAAGAGTTAAAAAATAGAGCTGAGGAATTAGGTGTTAAAGTGTTTATAGAAGATAAACAAACAAAAGTAAGAAAAATAGGAGATGTCCTTGTTGGTGAAGTAAAATCCTTAGGAGCAGATTCTAAAAGAAGAAGGATGTATTTAACTAATGGAACTTATGCAATTATAGAAATACTAAACGATAAAATTATAAATAAAAGCATCAACAACAAAAGTGGAATTATTATCTTTGGAAATAAATATTTGAAAGATATCGTTCAAAGGGAATTAAAGGAGTGTATGAATAATTTTGGAAGAATGAATATCGAAGATGTAATGAATAGTATTAAAAATATATTGAAAAAATGCGATGGTCCAACTTTATCAAAGGAGCTCGACATAATACATACCAACATAAAAGCCTTTGATTTCGAAAAAATTATTGAAAAAGATTTAAATGATTTAAAAGAATATAGAAATGAATTAAAACAAAAGATGGTAGATTTTAAAAAAGTAATGACCATAGCAGATAAAATAGAGCATAACGGGGAAGTTGGAGTTATTAAAAATGGAAAACTTGTTTTAGATGGGAACCATGTGGCAATAGACAAGGTATGCCCTAATCCAAACCTTTTTAACGAAATAGAGGTGGAAGGGGATGTTGAAGATGGGGATATTGTAGTAATAGAAAATGGAAGCTTAAAAATAAAAGGGAAAGATACTCCAATTAGTACAAAATATACTATATGTAAAAAATAATAAAAAAATAGAAAATATATATTTTTTATTTTTTTTATTTATAGACTATTAAGATGATTGGAACATAAAAAAGATATGAGAATTATAAAAGTTAAAGCCCTTGTTAATTCATTAGAAGCTCCTAAAACATCACCAGTAACATAGTTTAAACTTTTATTTGAATTCCATGCAATAAAGGTACCAACAAATATTGCAAATGTTGAACATAACACCCCTATTTTTGGAATATTAAATATGAATGATAGTATTATCAACAATAGATATCCTATAAATAACTGATACTCATCGGTGTTTTTAACAAAATATTTACCAGTACCCTCTTTTGAAGGAATTCCACAACATGCACATGCTAAAAGCCCCAATCTTGAACAGGCTTCAACTAAAATAATAAATTTTACAAATAGTAAAAAATCTAAATATGTTATTTCATATAGATACCCTATTGACGCCACAGAGATGAGCTCTGTAAAAAATATAAACACAAATGCACCGACGCCCATATACTTATCCTTCATTACACCCAACTTTTTTCTTGCACTCCCCATCACCATCCAGGCATCCCCATAATCCCCCAATCCATCAACGTGATGAAATCCTTGAATATATAACATAATAAACAATACAAGAGCTCCTACAACAATGTTGGATTTAATTCCTAAATAATAAAATGGATACGATGCAATTGACCCAATAAATCCTATGAACATGCCTATGAATATAATAAACACAAAATATTTTGACATCTCTTCGAAACCACTTTTAAAATTCCCCATAGGTATTCGAGTCATAAATGCAGTTAATCCCCTTATGGCATCTATTGCACTGTTTATTTTAATTAATACATCTTTGAACATAATCCCACGATTAGCCTTTTAAGTTTTTTACAATACCTACTACTTCCAGCAAATTATTCACTTCATAGGCACATTCACCGCCCTCTACATCCTTGTATTTGCCTTTTAAGATTCTAATAGCACACATTCCAACTTTATTGGCGGGAATTATGTCCCTATCTACTCTATCTCCAACATATACCGCTTCATCTGGATTTAGGCCCATCTTTTTAATGCCGTATTCGAAGAATTCTATATTAGGCTTCCCAAGTCCAAATTCTTCTGATGTCACTACTTCATCAAAAAAATCCACTATACCCAGCCGTATAAGTTTTTCCCATTGCTTTATTGTAATACCATCGGTAATTACTCCCAATTTTAATCCCATTTTTTTTAGTGCTATAAGTGTCTTTATAGTATCTGGATAAGGTCTTAGAAGGGCAAATTTAACATTGTGGTAGGTAATTATCCCCATAGTTATTATCTTTGGCTCGTAATGTCCCATAATTGCCTTTACCAAATCATCAAAATGGCGGTTATAGTTTGAACCCTTCTGTTTTATTATTCTTTGAAGGATATTATATGCCTCTTCCTCTGTGGCATTTAATCCTGCATCTATCATCATTTTTATTGCCTCTCTCCGAGCTCTATCTGCAAAGCTCGAAGAGTCGTAGAGTGTGTCATCTAAATCAAATAACACTCCTTTTATCATAAAATCCACCATAAAATTATAAGTCGTATATATATTTATTATATTAATTAAGCCCTTTTTACTCTCTCTTGAACCATTTTATACATTCCCACAAAATCGTCTTCAACACTTACAGGAACAACGATTAAACCAAGATTCTTATGCCTCTCCACCCATTCATCATCATAGGCAGGCACATCTATCTTTATAGGTTCATCCGTTGGATTACCCACAATTACATTTCTGTATGGAAATGGTTTTGCCTCATCCTCACCATAAGGCGCTACTGTTTCCCTTATGTATCCTCCAAGAGCCATTGTAAGTTTTGGAAGTAAAACCATCTTTGGCATTTTATCAACTCCTTTGACTAATTTATTTTAATTATATCTTTTTAGATAATATTTATATGTTATTAGTTAATGTTTTAATTAAATTTGATTATATTTAAATTTAATTTTTAATCTTCTTCTTTCCGTATTTCCATCTCCAACCGCTTCTTACCCATTCATCATCTAAATTATTTCTTTTTGCATAATCTATTAAGAAATCTTCCCATCTTTTCCAGAGCTCAGGATATAATTTTTTAATTAATTCAATTTCTCCGAGCTCCATGGCAGGACACATGTAGCATCCGACCCTATCAAAACATTTTTCATATAACTTATTATATGGTGCATTGTTTTTAAATAGATAAATCCAAACATGCATGGCAGACCAATTTAATATTGGAGCGGAAAGCATTTGTTTTTCAATATAGGGGCTTTTCCAAATTCTAGGCTTTTTTGAACGGTTCATAGACTCGTATTTCCTTAAACCTACAAATGTTAAACAGCCATTTGGATACCTATTGTTTATTATTTTTTCAAGAGGCTTCATTTTACATACTTCACTACACCATCTGTAATCCCTTCCAGGAGGTCCGTATTCTTCAAGTTTTTCCCAAAAATCATTTGATTCTGCTTTAATTATATTTATATTATACCTCTCTTCAACATCAGATATGTTTTTTAAAGTTTCCGGAAACTCTAAATTTGTATCTGTAAATAAGACATCAAAATCTATATCTTCATTTTCAAATGCTTTCAATGCAAGTAAAAGCACTACAAGGCTATCTTTACCTCCCGAATATGCAACAACTGGCGGTTTGTTTGTCCTTTCTTTTATTGTATTTCTCATAAATCCTACTGAATTGCTTTCAAATTTACTTATTGCATTTTCATTTGCTTCAATCATTTTATTTATTGATTCTTCAAAATTCCCAGTTTCTTTTAAATAATTTGCCTCTTTCGGTGTTTCGGCATGTCTGACCTTTGCCACCATGCCTTTTTCTGAATTAATTATTTCGTTGTAGTTCGTTCTAGCCCTTCCAACACCCAAAACATTTATATCTTTGAGATTTATATTTTTTTCATGTTTATATTTTTCATAATCTTCACCCCTTTCTTCATTTTCATTCCCAACTAAAATAATTACATCGTCATTTTTTTCTATATCCTCTGATGCATATAGAACTCCCGGTCTTAGAACTGATGCATGTTTTTTTAGGATAAATGGAACAACATCTTCCTTTATAACAATTATTTTTTTATTACCTCCTGCATTTATTATCCTCCGAGCTCCTTCAACAGAGGGTATAATTGACCATCTGTTTTTTTCTTCATTTTTTTCACTTTCTTCATCATACTTCAAAATCCCAAAAACTACTCCATCAATTATTATCTCCTTCATATAGTCATTTCCGGGAATTTTATTTATGAGAACTATTTTATTTTTAAAAATATCTTCCTCAACTCCAAACTGATTTTTTAATATATTATTAATCATAACAATATCTTCTTTAAATGCCGGTCTCGCATCAGCAGGAGGGGTTAATTTCACATCAAATGTATCGTTTTCACATATCCCGCATTTTTTATCAAGAACTGGAACATTGCAGTCTTTACACCATTTTAAATGAATTTTTCCGAGTATTGTTTTCATGAGCTCACCAATAAAATAATATAAATATTTTTTTAAATTATTTATTTATTTAATTTAGCAAAACCATTTTTATGCCAATAATCATTAATATAATAGATAGTATCCATTTTAAATGTTCTGATTTTGTTTTTTCACCAATTATTACACCGTATTTGGAGGATATCATGGCAATAGGTGCCATAATTAATCCCGTAAGAATTGAAACATAACCTATATTATATAAAGTTGGATTAAAGGGTGAAGAACTTATTAAATACCCTATTAAACCAGACAATGAAATAATCATCATCATTCCAATTGAAGTTCCAATTGCATATCGTATTGGAAATTTTAAAAAAATGTTTAGAAATGGTACAATTACAATCCCACCACCAACTCCAAAAACAGAAGATATAAAACCTGTTAAAAATCCTATTAAACCCACCTTTTTATAATCAATAGTATGACAGATATTATCCACATAATAATTCTTTTCTCTTATTTTTGATTTGACATTGTTACTATCATCTTTTTTATTTCTATATTTTATATTATTATATATTATATTTAATGAAATTAACATTAAAAACAGTCCAAACAATATTTTATAAATATTTCCATTTAAATATTCTACCACTAATTTAACGCCAACAATTGAACCTATTATTCCACACAATCCCAATGTAAAAGAACATTTCCATATTATATTTTTGAACATATTGTGCCTATAAACCCCTGAAATAGATGTCAAAAAAATTACGAATAAACTTGTTCCTACTGCTGTTTTTACAGAAATATTTAGAGGAATACCTAAATAAGTATATAGGTAGATTAACACTGGCACCATTATAAATCCTCCACCAATACCCAATAAACCAGCTATAAAACCAATAAATGCCCCTAAAAATAAAAGCAATATTATGATTATTAAACTCATTATATTACCTCAATATATAAAAAAATAAAATTACTTTTTTACCAATATACAGCCAGGATCTCTTTCCATATAATCTTTATAATATGAATATGCCCGAGCCCTACATCCACCACATACATATTTGTAATTACATTTCCCACAAAATTTTAACTTATCCCTATCCCTTAAATCATTTAATATTTTATTTTCTCTCCAAAATTTTAAAAAATCATTTTCATCTTTAAATTCTTTAATATTTCCCAATTTTAATGGAAAAAATACACAAGGTTGAATATCTCCATTTGCCCTTAAACTTAAATAAAATCTACCACAACCACAACCCCCTATGAAATTTGCAAGCGTTTTTAATTTATCATTTTCATCCAAATCTACATTTGCAAAATGCGATGCCAAATAACATTTATTATGTTGAAGGGCAATTCTTGAATAGTATGGGGCTGTTGATAAAAAGGCAGGTTTTTTACTACCTCTACTTTGAAGATGTTCCCAAAGTATATTCAATAGATGTTCCCTTTCTTCTGGGGATATATCTATATCATAGCTACCAGCACCAACAGGAATGTAATTATAAAGCATAAACTGATCTACCCCAAGTTCCTCAGCCAACCCCATAACTCCCATAACATCTTTAAAGTTTAATTTTGTTGCAGTCATTGCTATTGCACAGATGATGCCACTATCCACCACATTTTTTATTCCTTCCACTGTTTTATCAAAAATTCCCTCTATTCCCCTAAATTTTTCATGAGATTCTTTTAATCCATCTAAACTTATCTGAATAAAATCTACACCATGCTCTTTTAATCTTTTAACTTTTTCTTTGGTTAAAAGAGTACCATTTGTTGCAATAGATACTTGCATTTCATATTCCTTTGCTTTATCAATTAATTCAAATAAATCCTTTCTCATTAATGGCTCGCCACCTGAAAATGCCAATGCCACAACTCCAGCCCTAGCTAATATATCAATTACATGTTTTGCCTCTTCTGTATTTAACTCATCTATTAACGGCTTTCCAGCATTTGCATAACAGTGCTTACATCTGAGATTACATTTATAGGTAATATCCCAAACTACTAAAAATGGAGCTCCAGATACAAATGGTCTTCTTACACCAAAATACAATAAACCCCTAATTACACTTATCAATCCTTTTTTGAAATATGTATCTTTGAATTGTTCTTTAGCCTTTTCGTTAAGTTCGTTTCCAGCAAATGTACCTACTCCTTTTTCCAATATATTTTTTAAAAGGTTATATTCCAAAGAGTCGATATTGTAATCATTTATATAGGCATCTATATAGTTTTCAATAATCAATTTTCCATTTTTATCTTTTTTAAAAAGGCGTCGTAATCTATATTTGGTTAAGGGGTTTAATATCATCTTTGAAAATGCGATTACCATATTTTCAGTGTTCATATTATCACCATATATAAAGAACTAATATAAAATTTTAAAATTATATTATATTTAAAACTTCCGATACATTGATTAATTTTAATATATTTTAGGTAAATTTAAATATATAAATATAGTAGCATAAGATAATATTAATTATCATAAAAAATTATAAAATAGATAA
The DNA here is from genome assembly GCF_015523155.1 of Methanothermococcus sp. Taxonomy (GTDB): domain Archaea; phylum AGJL01; class Methanococci; order Methanococcales; family Methanococcaceae; genus Methanofervidicoccus. The sequence continues at coordinate 8,940 of NZ_WAKW01000002.1, read as the reverse complement.
AAGAGAAATAAATAAAATTATATGTAATTCAATAAAAAATAAATTATTCGTCTTTTTCCAATCCGCACATTTTTCTTAATTTCTTACCGGTTGTTTCAAGTAAGTGTTCTTTTTCCAATCTTCTCATAGCATTTAAGTGAGGTTTGCCACTCATGTTTTCCAATGCCCACTCTCTTGCAAATCTTCCATCCTGTATTTCCTTTAAGATTTCTCTCATTGCTTTTCTTGATTCTTCGTTTATTACTCTTTCTCTTCTGCTTAATCCACCGTATTCAGCAGTGTTAGAGACATCGTGCCACATCCCAGCAAGTCCTTTTTGATATATCAAATCAACGATTAATTTTAACTCGTTGCATGTTTCAAAGTATGCCATTTCTGGGGCATACCCTGCTTCAACAAGTGTATCGAATCCTGCCTTTATAAGTTCTGTTACTCCACCACATAATACTGCCTGTTCTCCAAAGAGGTCTGTTTCTGTTTCTTCCCTGAATGTTGTTTTAATTACTCCTGCTCTTGTTAAACCTGCTGCCTTAGCCATTCCAAGAGCTATATCCAATGCATCTCCTGTTTCGTCCTTTTCAACACATACCAAACCTGGAACACCGAAACCTTCTTCGTATGTTTTTCTAACCATAGCACCAGGTGATTTTGGAGCAACCATAATTACATTTACTCCTTTTGGTGGAACAATGTATCCGTAGTGTATATTGTATCCGTGTGAGAATCCAAGTGTTTTTCCTTCTGTTAAGTATGGTTTTATCTGTTTTTCATAAACTTCTGCCTGAACTTCATCAGGTATGAGTATGTGTATTATGTCTGCCTTTTCTGCGGCTTCCTCTATTGTCATTACAGTATGTCCATCTGCTTTTGCCTTTTCCCACGAAGCTCCGTTTGGTCTTAAACCTACTATAACATTTAAACCGCTATCCTTCATGTTTAATGACTGAGCTCTACCTTGGCTACCGTATCCTATTACAGCTATTGTTTTATCCTTTACAGCGTCAAGATTTGTATCTTCATCATAATATACTTTCATTTTTTTCACCTCAAAATTTGTTATAGTTTATTGTTTTTAAATATATATTGTTTTTTATTTTCTATTATTACTTTATTATTTTTATTCTTAACATTATATTTAACATTATTTTAGTTTTTTATTTTATTTATTGTTATGGATTTTATATTAAATACACATTAATTGTCTTTATTAAAATTAAAATATTTACAAAATATGTATAATATCGATAAAAGCTATGAAAATTAATATTAATGGCAATTATAACATAAATAATATTCAATATCTTTTAAGTAATTTACAACATGATGATTCTCTAATTTGTGGTAATACTATTTTTTTACAAAATAATAAAAAGGTATATATATCTTATTTATATTTAAATTATAATGATTAATAATGATAATTAAATCATCATGTAATATTAAATAATTATTATTTTGGTGGAATCATGAAAGTTGAAGGAGACATAAAAAAAATAGTATCACCCCTACTTAAATCCAAAAACTTAAAAATAACAGGTAGTATAAAAATAGGAGATTATGAAGAGCCCAGCGAAGAATGGGAGTCTATAGGTCCGACACCTAAGCCAAAAATAACCGATTTGAGAAAATGGGATTTCAAACTTTTAAAAAGATATCCTCCCTTTTATATGCCAATCTGTGATATGTGCTGTCTATGTACCTTTGGAAAGTGTGATTTAAGCAGGGGGAAAAAGGGAGCTTGTGGTATAAATATAAAAGCTCAGCAATCAAGAATAGTATTGATAGCATGTTGTATAGGGGCTGCCTGCCATGCTGGACATAGCAGACATGTATTGCATACATTGATAGAAAGATTTGGAAAAGATTATCCAATAGATTTAGGAAATAGTATAGATGTAGAGGCCCCAATTACAAGAACAGTTATGGGAATAAAACCAAAAACTCTTGGAGATTTAGAAAAGGTGCTGGATTACTGTGAAGAGCAAATTACCCATTTGCTCTCAGCTACACACACAGGCCAGGAGGGTAGTTATTTAGATTTCGAAAGTAAAGCCCTGCATGCTGGAATGATAGATGATTTAGCACGAGAAGTTGGGGATATTGCTCAGATTGTTGGATTTAACATGCCAAAAGGAGATGCAAATGCTCCATTAATAGAGATGGGACTTAAATGCGTTGATAAAAACAAATCCGTAATATTGTGTATAGGGCATAATGTTGTTCCAGGTGCTGAGATTATGAATTATATTGAGGATAATAACTTGGAAGAAGAAATAGAGGTATGCGGGATATGTTGTACTGCAATAGATGTAAGCAGGTACAATGACAGGGCAAAAGTAATAGGCCCTCTTTCAAGACAGCTGATGTTTATTAGAAGTGGTGTAGCAGATGTTGTAGTGGTGGATGAGCAGTGCATAAGAACAGATGTTCTTGAAGAGGTTCTCAAAACTGGTGCTGTTCTAATAGCCACAAATGAAAAGATGTGCTTAGGATTGGAAGATTTATCCCATTTAAGTGAAGATGAGATAATAACTAAAATATTGCGAGATAGGGCTGGATTGATACTTGATGAACATAAAGTTGGAAAAGTAGCCACAGAGCTCGCAAAAATTATTTCAAAAGAAAGGAAGCATACAAAAGATAAATGTCTGCCTACATTAGAAGAAGTTAGAGCTCTTGCAAATAAATGTACAGAATGTGGATGGTGCGATAGAGTATGTCCAAACTCCTTCGAGGTAATGGACGTTATGATAGGGGCAAAAGAAGGGAATTTTGATAAATTCAAAGAACTATATAAAAAATGTTATGGTTGTGGAAGATGTGAATGCGAATGTGAAAGAAAACTTCCAATTGTATCCATGACTACAAAGGTTGGAGATTACTTCTTTAAGGATTTGGACTTTAAAATAAGGGCGGGTAGAGGACCCATCCAAGATGTTGAAATAAGAAATGTAGGGGCTCCAATTGTATTTGGAGACATTCCTGGAATCGTTGCACTAGTGGGGTGCGCTAATCATCCAAACGGTGAAGAAGAAGTTGCAATGATTGCTAAGGAATTCTTAGAGAGAAAATATATAGTGGTAACCACAGGATGTGCTGCAATGGCAATAGGTATGTGGAAAGATAAAGATGGAAAAACATTATACGATAAATATCCAGGAGAATTCAAAGCAGGAGGTCTTGTAAATTGTGGAAGTTGTTTGAGTAATTGCCACATTACAGGAGCTGCCATAAAAGTAGCCAATATATTTGCCAGACTTCCATTAAGGGGAAACTATGAAGAAGTTGCAGACTATATATTAAATAAAGTCGGAGCTGTTGGTGTAGCATGGGGTGCTATGTCCCAAAAAGCTGCTTCAATTGCAACAGGGGCAAATAGATGGGGAGTCCCTGTAATAGTTGGACCACATTCAACAAAATACAGAAGAATGTATTTAAGTGATGGAAATGATTTTGAAGTATTTGATAAATCCTGTAAAGAAGTTGTGAAAATTGGTCCAGTGCCAGAACATTTAATAACTCCTGCTGAAAATATGAAAGAATGCATATGTATGATACCAAAATTATGTATGAGGGCCTCCGATGGACCAAAAGGTAGAGGTATGAAGATATATCATTATGTAAGTGTTTATGAAAAGTATTTTGGTTGCATGCCTCCTGATTTAGAAAAATTTGTTAGAACAGAATCTGATATACCATTTATGATGAAAGACAAAATAAAAGAGTATTTAAAAGAAAAAAACTGGAAACCAAGAGAAAAATTACCAAAAGACCCAACATTAATTTATTAAATTTTTTATTATAAAAATTAATACTATAAAATTTATTACTAAAACTGGTGAAAACATGCTTGGAAAAACTACTCCTTATCAACCAACTGCTGGGTCAAATTTAAACCATGCTGAGATTGTTAGCACAAAAATAGCAGTAAGCATGATTAAACGAAGCAAACATCCAATATTGATATTAGGTTCATATGGGGAAGGACTTGAATATTTAGAAAAGCTCAACATAGAAAAAATATACACCCCAAGAGATATGAATTTATTGGATGCCATAAAAAAGATTTCAAATGAAAAAAAACATGATTTAGTGATATTCTCAGGCATAACATATTACTATCTTGCTCAGGCTATAACCCACCTAAAACATTTTTCAGATATTACCTCATTGACTATCGATAATATGTATCATCCAAATGCAAAATATTCTTTTCCAAATATGGAAAAAAAAGAACATTTAGAAGCAATAAAAAGACTTGTAATGCTTGTTAACAATCCCTAATATTTATCTGGTGGTAATAATGAACCCAAAACTAATAGTTCTCGACCCCTCAAAATGTACCAAATGTAATGATTGTATTAATAAATGCAAGGAAATTCATGGTGTAAGTAGAGTTAAAAAAGCTGGAGATATTCCAATATTCTGCATGCAATGTGAAAATGCACCGTGCATGAACATTTGTCCAGTAAATGCAATTTATTTAAAAGAAAATATACCTATTGTAAATAAAGAAAGATGTATAGGTTGTGGAATGTGTGAAATTGCCTGTCCCATTGGAGCTATATTTATAGAGGAGAAAATAGCCCATAAATGCACTTTATGTTTGGATACAGATAGAATCACCCCTGCATGTGTAGAGGCGTGTAAAGATAATGCCTTAAAATTAATATGTGATGAATGTCTCGATATAATTAAGGACGATAAAAGAAAAAAATTGATAAAAATAATATCAGATGAATGGAGGGAAGAAGTTTAAATTAATTTAATATTTATTCTTAATATATTATATTATTATATTTTTTTATTAAATATTCTCATTATTTTGTTTAATTTATTAAACAACTATTTATATAATTTTTTTATATAATTTTTTAGGATTTTTAAATAACTATTCGATTTTATATTATATCTTCAAATAATTTTCATATATTTTATATAAATTGGTGAAATGATGGTAGTTGAAAATATAATATCTGGCGGAAAGGTAGTGTTGAATATAACTAAGAAACTTTTAGCAGATAAGGAAAATAGAAATGTTGGATACCCCTCAACAAATTATAATCTCCCAATAATATACGGTTTATTAGGCAAAAAAATTGAGAATATTGAACAGTTGAGAGAATTAATTAATTCTCTTGAAATTAGTGAAGAACCCACATTGGATAATGCCCTTAATGTAGGGGTTAAAACATTACTATGTGCTGAGGCTATTGAGGGATTAAAATATGCAGAAAATGAAAATCCATATGGAGCTCCCTATGTGGGATTTATTCCAGATGAGGTTTTAAGAGAGTTAGGGGTTCCACTTGTTGAAGGAAAAATTCCAGCAATACTTGTAGTTATCGGTAAAGTAGGTAATATGGAAAAACTAAAAAAATTAATCGAAGATATTAAAAAAAGGAATATATTGGGGTTATTTATTGGAGATATTGTTAAAGAAATGGAAGAGGCTGGAATAGAATTTGGATTAGATAAACTCCTTGTTCCAGTAGGCGACAGTATTACATCTGCAATACATGCTGCAAACCTTGCAATAAGAGCTCCGCTTATATACGGCGGTATTGAACCTGGTAAAACCGAAGAAATTATTGAATATATTACAAACAGAGTTCCTGCCATTGTAGTTGCATTAGGTCCTGTTGATGACATTACACTTGCCGCAGGTGCAGGATGCATAAAAGCAGGAGTTCCAGTAATTACAAATAACCCTGTGCCTGAAATAAAAGGCGCATTGGAGAGCTCCGATATAGAAAATATTGTAGAAAATGCTTTGAAGATGAAAGGAATCGAGGTTAAAGTTGCAGAATTTGATGTGCCTGTTTCAGTGGGTCCAATGAACGAAGGGGAAAGAGTTAGGGGTCCAGATATGCAGGTAGAATTGGCAGGTCCAAAATCCTACGGTTGTGAAATTGTTCTTGTCAATGAAAATGCAGGGGATGGCGTTGAAATCATTGGGAAGGATATTGATGAAATAGAAGCAGGTAGCAGAATACCAGTTGCAATAGTGGTTGAAGTAAGTGGGGAAGGGCTTGAAGAAGACATCGAAGGAGTTTTAGAAAGAAGAGTGCATGAATTTTTAAACTACATTGAAGGAGTTATGCATTTAAACCAGAGAGACCAAGTTTGGATTAGAATCAATAAAGATGCTTATAACAAGGGATTAAGATTGAAACATATTGGAGAGGTTGTAAGAACCTTATTTAAGGAGCATTTTCCAATAATTAAAAACTGCAATGTGAAAATTATTACTAAACCTGAAAAGGTTAAGGAAATTATCAAAATGGCGCAGGCTAGGTATAAAGAAAGAGATGCAAGAGCCCGGGAGTTAAGTGAAGAGGATGTCGATACATTTTACGGTTGTATCATGTGTCAGAGTTTTGCACCTACCCATGTATGTATAATTACACCAGATAGACCATCACTTTGCGGTAGTATTAGCTACTTTGATGCAAGAGCTGCGGCTAAAATAGACCCAGAGGGTCCAATATTTGAAGTCCCAAAAGGAGAATGTTTAGATGAAAAACTTGGAATATACGAGGGAGTTAATAATATTGTCCAAGAGAAATCTGGAGGGGCTATTAAAGAATTTGCACTTCATAGTGCTATGGAAAAACCATGCACATCCTGTGGTTGTTTTGAGGCTATTGTATTTTATATTCCAGAAGTTGATGGATTTGGTATAGTTCATAGACACTTTAAGGGTGAAACTCCATACGGTCTTTCATTCTCAGCACTTGCTGGTCAATGTAGTGGTGGAAAACAGGTTGAAGGATTTGTTGGGATTGCCATAGAATATATGAGGTCTCCAAAATTCTTAAAAGGAGATGGGGGATGGAATAGAGTAGTTTGGCTTCCTAAGGAATTAAAAGAGAAGGTTAATGATGCAATTCCAGAAGAATTGAAAGATAAAATAGCAACAGAAAATGATGTTTCAAATACTGAAGAGCTCACAAAATTCCTAAAGGATAAAAAACATCCTGTAATGGAAAAAATTGGAGAAGGTAATACAGCAGTTGAAGATATGAAGAAGGAAGAAAAACCTGTTGATACATCAGTTGAATCTGAAATAACTATACCTACAATGAACTTACCATCTGGATTTGGAGGGCTTCCTTTAAATGTAAAAATAATATTGAAAAATGTTGTAATAAAAGCAGAAGAGTTAATAATCACAAGAGAAGACCTTAAAAATAAATCTAAAAAATGAAATATAGAATATTAATTAATTTTTAACATTAATTCTATTTTAAATATTAATTTATTTATTTAATTTTATATATTAATCTGCTCTTTTAGTCTATTTATTTAGTTTATTCAATGAGATAATACAATTTTAAATTTTTTTCACAATAAGGTATATATACCTATTATTAAAATATATGAATTATAATGATTAATAATGATAATTTTAGCATTATTAACAATGGTGAAAAAATGGCCGAAAATATTGAAATTCCTGTTTCAGTAGGACCAATGAACGAAGGGGAGAGAGTCAGAGGACCTGATATGCAGGTAGAATTGGCGGGCCCCAAATCCTATGGTTTTGAATTGGTCAAGGTTGTAGATAAGGCTTCCGATGAAATTAGTATTGTAGGAAAAGATCTTGACGGTATGGAAGAAGGTAGTAGAACACCATTCGCAGTAATAGTAAATGTTGGTGGAGAATCCTTAGAGGAAGATTTAGAGGGAGTTTTAGAAAGGAGAATCCATGAAATATTTAACTATATAGAAGGTGTTATGCACTTAAACCAAAGAGATAGTGTTTGGATTAGAATCAGTAAAGATACCTATAGTAAAGGATTGAGATTAAAACATATAGGTAAAGTAATTCAGGATATATATAAAGCAGAATTTCCATTCATCAAACATGTTGATGTCAAATTAATAACTGAACCAGATATAGTTAAGGAAGAATTGGAAAAAGCAAGAAAAATATATACGGATAGAGACGAAAAAACAAAAAACTTACATGAAGAGGATGTCGATACATTTTACGGTTGTATCATGTGTCAGAGTTTTGCACCTACCCATGTATGTGTAATTACTCCTGACAAGCCTGCATTGTGTGGTGGAATAAACTATTTCGATGCAAGAGCTGCGGCTAAAATAGACCCAGAGGGTCCAATATTTGAAGTCCCAAAAGGAGAATGTTTAGATGAAAAACTTGGAATATACGAGGGAGTTAATAATATTGTCCAAGAGAAATCTGGAGGGGCTATTAAAGAATTTGCACTCCATAGTGTTATGGATATACCTTCTACATCCTGTGGTTGTTTTGAGGCAATTACATTTTATATTCCAGAGGTTGATGGATTTGGAATAGTTGATAGGAGCTATAAGGGAGAAACCCCCATTGGAGTTCCATTCTCAGCACTTGCTGGTCAATGTAGTGGTGGAAAACAGGTTGAGGGATTCTGTGGTATGAGTATAGCTTATATGAAATCTCCAAAATTCTTCCAAGCAGATGGAGGTTGGAATAGAGTAGTTTGGCTTCCTAAGGAATTAAAAGAGAAGGTTAATGATGCAATTCCAGAAGAATTGAAAGATAAAATAGCAACAGAAGAAGATATATCAAATATAACTGAATTGCAGGAATTCTTAAAAAATAAAAACCATCCTGTTGTTGAAAACTGGGGAAGTATGGAAGAAGAAGTTGGAATGGATGAAGAAGAAGTTGAAGGGGAAGAATCATACGATGAAGAAAATGAAATATCTGTTTCCACTATGAGCTTACATTCTGGGTTTGGTGGTCTGCCATCAAATGTAAAAATAATATTAAAAAATGCCACCATTAAAGCGGAAAAAATAATAATTATGAAGGAAACTGAAAAACCTAAGAAAAAATAAATAATATTTATCTTCCTCTTTTTTTTATCTCTCTTTTTTTCTTTTTTTTAAAATTTTAAATACCATAGTATTTCATGATACTACTTATTG
>NZ_WAKW01000054.1 GCF_015523155.1 Methanothermococcus sp. | reverse complement strand
ATTTAAGGATATTTTGCATTATAAACTAAATTTTGCCAATATTTTTTTAAAATATTTAAAATCTACAAGGAACAATATAAAAAAACCAATTCTGTCTTAAATTCTTTAAAAATCTCCATAATTTAATTTATCTAAATATATTAATAATACCAAAAATAGCACTCATCTGCGACAGGATTAAATACTTATTTTCAAAAATAGAGGAAGTTTTAATGATTTTATTAAAAAATTAAAGATTATAGCGAGATTACTTCATATTTTTGTAGAATTACCAATGTTTAAAGAGATAAAATAATATGGCATATGTTAATAAATTATTTAAAATAAAAGAATATATATTTAATTTATTAAGTGGAATTTTTAATTAAAAATATTTTTTTATGTTTTCCTTATTTTTTATTAAAATATATATAATAGAGGTGAAATTTTGATATTATTGGATAAAAACACAAAAGCAATAGTTCAAGGAATTACTGGAAAGCAGGGAAGTTTTCATACAAAAAACATGCTCGAATGTGGAACAAATATAGTTGCAGGAGTAACTCCTGGAAAAGGTGGAAAAGAAATCTATGGAATCCCAGTATATGATACAGTTGCGGAAACTGTTGAGAAACACGGTGCAAATGCCTCAGTGATATTCGTTCCTGCACCATTTGCAAAGGATGCCGCTTATGAAGCAATTGATGCAGGTATTGAGCTTGTTGTAATTATTACGGAGCATATTCCAGTCCATGATACAATAGATATACTTAACTATGCAAAACATAAAGGTGTTAAAATAATTGGACCAAACTCCCCTGGAATTGCATCCCCAAAGGTTGGAAAATTAGGTATTATTCCTATGAAAGTTTTAAAAGAGGGAAGAATAGGAATGGTTTCAAGAAGTGGAACCTTAACCTATGAAATTGCAAATGAATTAATAAGCAATGGGTTTGGGCAGTCATCATGTATAGGAATAGGGGGAGACCCTACGATTGGTCTTGGATATATTGAAATACTTGAAATGTTTGAAAATGATGAAGATACAGATGCTATTGTGATGATTGGAGAAATAGGAGGAAGTAATGAAGAAATAGCCGCAGCATATATTAAAAAAATGAAAAAACCAGTGGTGGCATATATCGCAGGTCAATCTGCACCAGAAGGAAAAAGAATGGGTCATGCTGGGGCGATTGTTGAGAGGGGTGTGGGAACAGCAGAAAGTAAAATGAATACATTAAAAGATGCCGGAGCTCATGTTGTAAAGAGAATTTCAGATATACCCTCAGTGTTAAAAGAATTATTATAATTATTATAATTAAGATTTTTAATTTTTTAAATAAAATTAGATTACTTAAATTTATAAACTTTTTAAAAAAGAAAAAATTATAATTTTAATTATATTTTTAAGTATGCTTTTGTTTCCCAGTCTGTTACTGAGGTTCTGAAACTGTCCCATTCAGCTATTTTTAATTCTAAGAAGTTTTCCAATATATGTTTTCCAAGAGCCTCTTTTAATATTGTATCATTTTCCAATTCTTCAAGTGCCTCTTTTAAATTAGCTGGAACTGATTCAATACCGAGCTCTTTCTTCTCAGCTTCACTCATTGCAAATATGTTTCTTTCAACTGGTTCTGGTGCATCTAATTTCTTCTTAATACCATCTAATCCAGCAGCAAGCATTACTGTGAATGCTAAGTATGGGTTGCATGATGGGTCAGGAGCTCTGAACTCGATTCTCGTTCCTTTGCCTCTTGCAGCAGGAACTCTAATGATAGCACTTCTGTTTGCGTTTGCCCATGCAATATTTACAGGAGCTTCGTACCCTGGAACAAGCCTTTTATATGAATTTACCGTTGGATTTGTAACTGCTACAATTGCCTTAGCGTGTTTTAATATACCTGCAACATAGTTCATACAGGTTTCACTTAACTGGTATGGTGCATTTTCATCGTAGAATGAAGCTTCCCCATTTAACCAAATACTCTGGTGACAGTGCATACCACTACCGTTCATACCAAAAAATGGTTTTGGCATGAATGTTGCCATTAACCCGTATCTTTTAGCAATCATTTTAATTGTTGTTTTAAATGTAACTACACTGTCAGCTGTTTTTAGAGCGTTATCAAATTTGAAATCTACCTCATGCTGACCTGGTGCAACTTCGTGGTGAGAAGCTTCAACATGGAATCCCAAGTTTTCCAGAGCAAATACTATGTCTCTTCTGATGTCTGGTGCATCATCCAATGGTTCTAAGTCAAAGTATGCTCCGTTATCAGCTGGAACCATTTTGTGTGGATTGTGTGGGTCGGGTTTTATCAAGAAAAACTCTGGTTCTGGACCTACGAAGTATTCTCCATTCATTTCTTCTTTAAGTTTGCCCATGATTTTCTTTAAGCACCCCCTTGGGTCTCCTTCGAATGGTTTTCCATCTGTTTTATATACATCGCAAATAACTCTTGCTACTGATTTTTCAGCTGGTCTCCATGGAAGAACAGATAATGTTGATAAGTCAGGTTTTAATATCATGTCTGAACAATCGATGGAAACAAATCCTTCAATTGATGAACCATCAAAGTATAATCCATCAGTTAAAACATCTCTTAATTCATCAAGTCCTTTTTCTCCTGATTTTACTGGGTATGCTACATTTTTTGGAACGCCCAATAAATCTACAAATTGGAATCTTAAAAATTTAACATCATTAGCTCTTATATATTCCAGTGCCTGTTCAACAGTGGTCATTATTACACCTCGTTTATAGATTATCGGAAATAAATTTCCGATTTTAAATATATATAATTTACGGTTTATTTTACCTTTATAAATAATATACTATTAATAGGAATATTTAATTAATAATATAAAAAACTATAAAATAAATATAAATATGTTTAATATTTTATTTTGGTGATTTATTATGATTATAGTGAAAAAAACCGATAAAATAAAAGGAAATATTTATGCCCCTCCTTCAAAATCATACACCCATAGAGCAGTAATATGTGCATCTCTATCGGATGGAATTTCAGAGATAAAAAATCCGTTAAACAGTGCCGACTGTCTTTCATCAGTTCATGGTGCAAGAATGCTTGGGTCATACATAACCACAGAAGATGAAAATAAATGGATTGTGGAGGGGAACAATAACAGCCCAAAAACTCCCGATAATATAATCGATATAGGGAACAGCGGAACAACTCTAAGGATTTTAACGGGAATTTCATCCCAAATACCAAAGGGATATACCATATTAACAGGAGATGAATCTATAAGAAAAAGACCTATGCAACCGCTACTTGATGCCTTAAAACAACTCGGTATTGAAGCTTTTTCATCAAAAATGGATGGAACTGCTCCAATTATTGTTAAAAGTGGTGAGATAAAAAATAATATTGTTAGGATAAGGGGGGATATGAGCTCTCAATTCATTACCTCGTTGATGATGACTCTACCATTTGCCAAAGAGGATTCAAAGATAATTTTGACTACTACTTTAAAATCTGCACCATATTTGGACATAACAATCGATGTTCTTAGTAAGTTTGGAATAACAGTTAAACCTTTGGAAGAAGAAAATGAAAAAGGGTTCTTTATTGAAGGGAGTCAAAAATACAAACCTTGCAACTACACTGTGGAAGGGGACTATTCATCAGCATCCTATCTTGTAGCCGCAGGAGTTCTTTTAAATTCAGAATTGACAATAAACAATTTATTTAAGGACTCAAAGCAAGGAGATAAAGAGATAATAAACATAGTTAAAGAAATGGGGGCAGATATTGAAGTCAAAAACGACAAAGTTATAATAAAGGGACCTCATAAGCTAAAAGGCATAGATGTGGATGTAAAAAATATACCAGATTTAGTTCCTACCATTGCAGTTTTGGGATGCTTTGCAGAAGGTAAAACCACAATATACAATGGAGAGCATGTTAGATTAAAGGAATGCGACAGATTAAGTGCCTGTGCAAAAGAATTAACAAAAATGGGGGCAAAGATAACTGAAAAACCTGATGGTCTTGTAATTGAAGATGTTGGAAAATTAAAAGGTGCAGAGCTGGAAACATATCACGACCATAGGCTTGTAATGGCTTTCACAATTGCTGGAATGATGGCAGAAGGCAAAACAATAATAAAAGAAGAAGGTGCCGTTAAAATATCATTCCCTAACTTTGTAGATGTTATGAAGTCCATTGGAGCAAATATTACACTGTGTTAAATACATACATTTATTTTAGTTCGTTTTAATTTTTATTTTATATTTCCTTTTAAATTCATTATCTTTAAAATTAAATTAAAATTAAAGTAGGGATAAAATGAATAAAATAAAAGATTTTTTAAGTTATTTAAGTGAAAACAACATAAAAAAAGCCATAGTTCTAAAAAAGGAAAATATAAATTATTTTTTAGAAAAATATCCTCCAACCTTTTCGGTTTTAGTTTTTGATGTAGAGGAGGATAGGGCAGTTTTGAGAGTTCCAAAACTGGAATATAGGGGAGCTCTAACATACAAAAACAAATACCTTGATATCCAGTTATTCGAAAAAATTGAGGATGTATTTAAGGGATGCGATGGTGTTGAGGATTCCCTTCCTTTGAAATATTTAAAATATCTTGATAAGAATTATAAACTAATATCGGATAAAATAAGAGAAATGAGGGCTATAAAAAATGATAGAGAAATCGAACTAATCCAAAAAGCTGCTAAAATAAGCGATAAAGCAATCGAATATGCAACAGAGTTTATATTAAATTCAGATAAACCAATTACTGAAGGTGAGCTCGCCGCAGAAATCGAGTATATCATGAAAAAGGAAGGTAGTATAAAACCATCCTTTGACACCATAGCAATTTCAGATAAAAAAACGGCATTACCTCATGGAATGCCTTCCAATGATATTATTAAAAATATACTTCTAATGGATATTGGGGCTACTTATGAAGGTTATTGTTCAGATATTACAAGAACTGTTATTTTAAATCCAGATAAGAAATATAAAAATATATACAACATTGTTCATAATGCAAAAAATGAAGCAGAAGAATATCTTAAAGAGGGAGTTTCAGTAAAGGAACTCGACTCAATAGCAAGAAAATCCATGGGCAAATACGAAAAATATTTCATTCACTCATTAGGTCATGGTGTTGGTGTAGAGGTTCATGAAAAACCATCGGTTTCTTCAAAGGTTAAAGAGGATATTATTTTAAAAGAAGGTATGGTCATTACAATAGAGCCTGGTATTTATTTAGATGATTTTGGAATAAGAATTGAAGATTTATATGTTGTTAAAAAGAATGGATTTAAAAAATTGAGTAATGCAAAAATATTAGACGAAATCACTTCGTCGTCGTGATTTCGTTGCTCGCTTACTATCGTAAGCGATTAGAATATTAAGAAAATTAGGTATTACTATTATTTTCAATTATTACTTCTATTTTGCTGTTTTTTTTATTTAGTTTTTATTTATTTATTTTTTTAATTCTTATTTTATTATTTATTTTCTATTCCCAATTTAATCATTTCATCAAATAAAAATCTTGCATCATGAGGTCCAGGTCCGGCTTCTGGGTGGTATTGGACGCACAATATGTTTTTGTCCTTTATTCTTAAACCTTCAACTGTGTTGTCGTTTAAGTTAATATGGAATACCTCCGCACCTTTTGGCATAGATTCGCTTTTTGTGGCAAATCCGTGGTTTTGGGAGGTAATATATACTTTATTTTCTTCCAAATTCTTCACCGGCTGGTTTCCACCTCTGTGTCCAAACTTCATTTTGTAGGTTTCACCGCCAAGGGCAAGAGTGATGATTTGATGACCTAAACATATTCCCGTAATTGGCACTTTTCCTATTAAGGATTTTACAGTAGCTATTGTTTCCTTAACAGAGCTCGGGTCTCCTGGACCATTTGATACCATTACAAAGTCAGGGTTATATTTCAATATTTCGTCTGCTGGTGTGTCGTATGGCACCTGAATTACTGTGCAGTTTCTCTCCACTAAACAATCTATTATGCTTGTTTTAACACCGCAGTCTATTAAAACACATTTTGCCACTTCATCTTCTGCTTCGTGGATTACAGTTTCTTTTGTTGATACTTCTGGCACCAAATCAATTTCGGATAAATCTTTATGTGCTCTTGCCTTCTCAATATATTTTTCAATTTCTGAATCATCAATTGGTTCTGATGATGTTTTTAGGAGAGCTCTTACAACACCTTTTGACCTTATTCTTCTTGTGATGAATCTTGTATCTATGTTGTATATTCCTGGAACATCGTATTTTTTTAAGAATTCATCCAGTTCGTTTCCAGTTAGGTCTTTTATAACAAACCCTTCCGCTTTTATGCCATTCGACTCAAACCATGATTCTTTTACACCATAGTTTCCTTCCAATGGGTATGTCATTGTAATAATCTGCCCCTTATATGATGGGTCTGTGAGTATTTCAACATAACCAGTCATACTTGTGTTAAATACCAGTTCTCCTAAAACTTCCTTTTCAGCACCAAATCCTTTTCCTTTTAAAACTGTTCCATCTTCTAAAACTAAAATTCCATACAATTTCTCACCAATTATATTTTAATATATATCACTTATACTTATATTTTCATAATTTATAATTATAAATTGTATGATGATTATATCATAATTTTATATCATATCACAATTATAGTATAACATATTTAATATTAATCTTTTATTTTATTTAGAGTTAATAATTTAAATAATTTAAACATTATACGAGATTTAATATAAAAGAAAATGATGAATATATAAAAAGAATTTTTACATAGATATATTTAATATGTAATAACATATATTGATAAAAGATAATGACTAAAAATTAGAAAGAGAGTGATTTTATGCCAAAAATACTCATAACTGATGCTATTCACGACGATGCAATTGAAATATTAAAAAACGTTGGCGATGTAGAAATAGCTACGGGTTTAACGCCAGAGGAGTTAAAAGAAAAAATAAAGGATGCAGACGCTATTGTTATAAGGAGTGGTACAAAACTTACAAAAGATATAATTGACGCAGCTGAAAAATTGAAAGTTATCGCAAGGGCAGGTGTCGGAGTAGATAATGTTGATTTACAGGCAGCAACAGAAAAAGGAATTATAGTAGTTAATTCACCAGATGCCTCATCGGTATCAGTGGCAGAATTAACAATAGGATTCATGCTCTCAGCTGCAAGAAATATTCCCCAAGCAACTGCCTCATTAAAGAGAGGCGAATGGGATAGAAAATCATTTAAGGGTGTAGAGCTCTATGGTAAAACCCTTGGTATTGTTGGATTGGGAAGAATAGGACAGCAAGTGGCAAAAAGGGCAAAGGCTTTTGGAATGAATATTGTAGGTTATGATCCATATATCCCAGTAGAGGTTGCGAAAAATATGGGTATTAAATTAATAGATGTGAATGAGTTGTGTAAAGTAAGTGATTTCATTACACTACATGTCCCATTAACTCCAAAAACTAAACATATCATTGGTAAAGAACAAATTTCACTAATGAAAAAGAATGCCATAATTGTAAATTGTGCAAGAGGTGGCTTAATTGACGAGGAAGCCCTTTATGAATCTCTAAAAGACAAAAAAATAAAAGGTGCAGCACTTGATGTATTTGAACAGGAGCCACCAAAAGACAACCCATTGTTGGAGCTGGATAATGTTATAGGGACTCCACATCAGGGGGCTTCAACAGTGGAAGCTCAGAAAAGTGCTGGAACAATCGTAGCAGAACAAGTTGTAAAGATATTGAAAGGAGAACCTGCTGAAAATGTTGTAAATCTTCCTATGATACCTATGGAAAAGATGAGTAAATTAAAACCATACATGATACTTGCAGAGAAAATAGGTAATATGATAATACAATTACTTGACAAATCGATAGAAAAAGTAGAATTAACATACATGGGTGAGCTCGCAAAAGAAGATACAGAGATGGTAAAAAGGTCATTTTTAATGGGAATCCTATCGCCAATATTACTTGCAGGAGTTAATTTAATAAATGCACCTACAATAGCAAAGAACAGAAATATAAAGATTGTAGAGGGAACTATATCAGAGAGCGATTACGGAAATGCCATAAAAATTATAGCAAAAGGAAAAACAGAAGAGGTTTCAATAGTGGGGTCATTAACAGATGGAAAACCTGTTCTTAGAGAAATAAATGGATATAAAGTAGATATTAAACCAAAAGGCATTATCTGCGTAATTAATCATATAGATAGACCTGGTATGATTGGTAAGGTCGGTCTATTACTAGGAGACTGTGGAGTAAATATTGCAGGGATGCAGGTTGGAAGAAAAGAACCTGGAGGAGAAAGTATAATGGTGCTTAATGTGGACCATATGATTCCAGATGAAGTTATAGAAAAACTAAAAAAACTTGAAAATATTAAGGATGCTAAGGTTATTGATTTATAATTACCGATTAACAGCGAATAAGATTCTTATTAGAATAATTATTTTTTATTTTTATTTTTTCAATTTAAAACTAAAATGGTGGTAAATATCAACGAAGTTATAGCTGGACTTGTGATAGCATTTTTATATGGTGTTGGCACATTTTTTGCAAAAATAGTGTCTGAAAAAGACCCATTTTTGCAGTGGATAATTGTTAATATCGTTGGTATTATATTATGCATAATCATAATTGCAAAGGAACCTCAAAAACTATATCAACTACATGGTAAAATACTTTTGTATGGTGTAATTTCTGCTGTAATGGTGGTAGTTGGTAGCCTGCTTTTATATTATGCACTGCATAAGGGAAGGGCAAGTATAGTTGTGCCACTGTCGTCAATAGGTCCAGCAATTACTACAATATTGGCAGTGATTTTTCTAAAAGAGCAATTATCTCCTTTTCAAATATTTGGAATAATATTAATAATTGTTGGAATTGTGTTAATTTCGTTAAACAGTTAAAAAATATGTAAAAACAAAAAAGTATTAAAAATATTTAAGTAAAATAAAAAAATAAAATAATATATTTAATTTTATAGTATATAATTAGTTATATAATTTATGTAATTTTATAATTTCAATAACTTTTTAGCACCCTGAGCTCCAATTTGTAATTTTAACGCGGCTAATATTTCGTTTACATCTTCCATATCCTCAGCATCCTCCATTGCCTTTTGAAATATCTCTTTTTTACCAGGCTCTACAAGATTTATTAAATACTCTACTGTGGATACTAATTCTATATACCTTCCCTCTTTTTGAGTCTGAGCTCGAACTTCTTCAATGGTCTTTTTTACATTTTCAGATACCACTGTATCACCATACTTTATGATTTTAGTATTATATAATTTATTAATATATATAATTTTGTTTTAATTCATATAATTGATTGTAAGTATCATTACAGCGATTTAGCAATCTCTTCCACCTTTTTATAGACTTCATTATTTTCATTTATATCAAACAAAGGTTTACCTACTAAATCGTATTTTGATATTTCTTCATTGTAAGGAAGTTTTCCTATCAAATTCAACCCCAATTCCTTGGCGTTTTTCTCAACTATATCTTTGGTTTCATCATTTACTTTATTTGCAACAACATATATATCTTTAAATTTTATTTCAAGGTCATTAGCCAATTTTTTTATTCTTTTGGCAGTTCCCAATCCTCGCTTTGAAGCATCAGTTACCACTATCATGGTATCTACATTTTGAGTGGTCCTTCTGCTCAAATGCTCCAAGCCTGCTTCCGTATCTATAATCACATAGTCATAGGATTTTGCAAGATTGTCTACAATCTGCCTTAACCAGTTATTCACACTACAATAACAACCACTTCCTTCGGGTCTCCCCATAACAAGTAAGTCAAAGTTCTCTGTTTCCACTATAATTTCATATATTTTTCCCTGTAAATAATCCTGTTTTGATATGCCAGCAGGTAGTTTGTTATTTGCTACAAGCTGTTTTAACTTTTCTCTTATATCCCCGATAGTTTTTTCTACTTTAACTCCAAGGGTTTCTGGGAGATTCGAATCTGGATCAGCATCAACAACAAGCATATTATGCGTCTTTTTTGACAGTGCCTTTACAAGTAGTGTGGAAAACATAGTCTTTCCAGTTCCACCTTTTCCACTTATTGCTATTATTTTAGTCAAATTATCACCGATTACCTACATATGTACCTATAAAAAAAGTTTAAGATATATTAAGAATAATTAATTTAAAAAATAAATAAATTTTTTACATCTAATTTATTTAATATTATATAAAATAAATGTATTTATAGTATAAAGATGGATAATAGCCATATGGGTGGTAAGCATTCAAATATATTAATAGATATTAACCAATAATATTCACCATACTATTGATATATTTATATCATGAAAAGGCATATTTATTACAATATATAATTAATGTTGGTGAGGGGCACTATGCATGAGAGGATGTTGCAGGAGAAAGAACTTTCAGAATTGTTCAGGGAATATTGTGAATTGGATTGGAAAAAGAGAGCTGAGGCTGCTAAAATAGTGGGTCATATCAATGATATCAATGAAATTAAGAAAATACAGGATTACATCATAAAATTAGCTCAAGATAAGAACTTAATTACCAGAGTTAATTTAATGAACTCAATAAAGAAACTCATTTTAGACCACCATATTATTAATGAAGATATCTTTGTTTTACTCTATTTTTGGGCCAATTCCAACAATACCTCAACATCAGAATTTGCCAAACAAATTATAAACTCCTTAAATGTAAATGTGATTGTGGAATACATCCTCTCATTATCCATAAAACTTTATTCCTCCAACCCTTATGAAGTAGCCTATGCCATGACATCCTTGGGGTTGATATCAACAATTAGTCCAGAACACTTAACAAATACCCTCCCTGAGATTGTATTGATATCCAATAAACATAAATACAAGATACTTCAAGTGCTTGCCATTGAAATACTTGAAGAGTTTAAAACATTGGATAAAGATTATTTGGTGAATTCGTTTT
>NZ_WAKW01000053.1 GCF_015523155.1 Methanothermococcus sp. | reverse complement strand
GTTTTTGGAATTGACTCGGTCGTTACTAAGTATCACTTGGTTGCGGGCTTACATCAAACCTGAGCTCCTTTTCTCTCAGGCTATCATTGACTGCATAATATGATGGTGGTTTGGATAATGTATTGTTTTTAGGTTTGGAACAATATTATTTGCATATTTAAAAATAATAAATAATAACTAATTATAATGATAAAGATAAAATAAAAAAATAAAAATCACTTATTTTTTACAATTTTTTCTAAATTATCCAATTGTTCCGTAGTTCCAAATGCATAAAGTACATCGCCAGTGTTAATTATAACATCAGGTGACGGATTTGTTATTAGTTCATTGTTCTTCTTGACGCCAATTATAGTAGCTCCACTCTCTTGTCTTATGTTGGTTTCAGATAAACTTTTACCAGATAATAAAGAACCTTCTTCAATAGTTATCTTTCTTATCTCCAAGTCTTCATCATATTCATATTTGGCTATGGACATGAAAGTAGATACAAAATCAAGAATATCTGGCTTTAATGCAAGTTCGGCCATTCTTAAACCACCTATAATATATGGAGAAACTACCCTATCTGCTCCTGCAATTAAGAGCTTGTCCATAGCCACTCTTTCATCGGCTTTTGCAATAACATAAAGATTTGGATTGAGTCTTTTTGCAGATAAAGTAATATATACATTATCTGAGTCCCTTGAAACTGTTGAAATCAGACCTTTTGCTTCTTTTATCTTTGCCTTTAATAATATATCGTCAAGAGTGGCATCACCTACAATATAATTAAAATTAGGATTATCTTCGAGTTCATTCTCTAAAAGTTCTGCATTATTATCTATGACAATATATTTTGCTCCAGACTTTTCAAGTTTATCTGCAACGACTTTACCACTTCTACCATATCCACAGATAATATAATGATTTTTCAAATGTTTTATTCTTTTATCCATATTTCTCATCTGATTTGTTTTTTTAAAATAACCACCTATAAAAAATTCAGCAACACTACCCAAAGCATACAATCCAATACCTACACCAAACAAAATATACATGGCTGTAATGAGTTTTCCCAATTCTGTCTTTGGTACATAATCTCCATAACCTACTGTTGAAATAGTGACTATTGAAAAATACAATGCATCCAATGGTCTTAACCCTTCTATGTCCATCATAATTAATGAATAGATTACAATAGCAGCTCCCATTACACCCATACTTAGTTTTATCCTGTCTATAACTTCCATTTTATCACATACATACGATAAATCCAAATATATCCATAAAAATATAAATAATATAAATTAATTACTACCAAATATAAATTAGTAGCATATAATCAAAAAATATAAAAATATAAGGAATAAAATATAAAGATGATATTTATGGACATAGGCATAATTGATATAAAAGGTTCATTGCCATGCTTTGAAAGTTTTGGAAATCTACCTACAAAAATAATAGATGAAAATAACACTTCAGAAATTAAAGACTTAAATATGCTGATTATACCAGGTGGGAGTTTAGTTGAAAGCGATTCATTGAACGAAAAATTAAAAAAACATATAATAGAATTTGATGGAATAATACTTGGAATATGTAGTGGATTCCAAATATTATCTGAAAAAATAGATATTGGTAGAAAAAGTCCAGTTCCAATAATTAAAGAAGGTTTGGGGTTATTAAATGTTGAATTTTCACCGCTTATTTGCACAGACGAAGTTAATTTTGAATTAAAAAATGACACCATTTTTGGAAAAAGTTATGATGCTGGAAAGGGCTTTCATTGTCATACATACGGCAATGTAAAAATAACCAATAAAAAAACAAAAGAACTATGTATCTCAAAAATTAAAAAATTAAACTACAAAATAGTTGGAGATGTAGATATTATATCCGGTGCTTATCATAAAAATATCTTTGGAACAATGGTGCATGGATTTTTAGATAATGAAAATATAAAAGAAAACATACTTAATTGGCTAAATATCGACGAAAATGAACGGGAGGTCATATTTAAAAAAAATAAGGATATAATGTATAAATTAAAATCTAAATCGATAATAAATACTAATGCCAATATGGTAAATGTCAATACCAATAAGAACTCCTCCTTCCAATCACCTTCAAAAGAAAATAATGAAAAAAAAGGATTAATTCTCCTAGCGACAGGCTCCGAAAGTGGAAAAACTTTTTTAACAACAAGTATAGTTTCAAAACTAAATAAAAAAACTTTTGTTGCAAAAATAGGTCCCGATGTAAGAGATATTGTTCCATCATTATATATTTTAAGAGAACCTATGTTGAAATACAGCAGTATAAAAATCGCAGATAGGGGCTGGTGTGATGTTGATGATTTTTTAAAATTTGTTAAAAATTCAGATTACACATATTATATTATCGAAGGGGTGATGGGTGCATTTACAGGGGCATTGAATAAAAAAAATTATAGTGGAGCCGAAATATCGAAAATATTGGGATTCCCCGTATATGTTGTATCATCATGTAGTAAAAGCGGTATTGAAGGGGCATTTGTGGAAAGTTTTGGATATTATTCATTATTAAAAGATATGGGGGTTAATGTTAAAGGAATAATACTAAATAAAGTTTATAACTTTGAAGTGTTTGAGAAGGTCAAAAAAATAGGGGATGAAATTGGATTACACATAATAGGAGTTGGAAAAGCAAAAATGGATAAAAGAGGTCTAATGCCAGAGGTTGAGATAGATTATGAAAACTTCTGTAAAAATGCCATGGATTTGGATATAAAGCTCGAAATTCCGAAAATTGAAATTGATTATAATAATAAAAATAATAACAATGACAATACAAAATTAGAAGAAAACCACCGAATTTCGTCGCTTTCCGCTTCATTCCGAGAAGATAAAGATTTTGAATATTATTTAAAAAAATGGATTAATCATTATTATTTTTAAAATTATAACCATAAATAAGGGATAACATGGACGAAAAAAAGATAGAGCAGTTGAAGCCGTATATCACCAACTACATAAGAAACTTCCACAGCGATGATATCATATCAGAAAAGGAAAGAGTAGTAATAGATTTAGAGAAATTGTATAATTATGGAATAGTGGATTTTATAGAATATATTTATGAAAATCCATACAATGGATTAAAGATTTTAGAAGAGGCGTATGTAGAAGCATACTATGCACTAAAAAATGAAAATCCAAACTGCTCCATCACAATAAAAAACATACCTGAAGTATTCAAAAAATACAATAACAAAACCTTAACAATTAAAGATATTAAAAGCAGCACATTGGGAAAACTTATAGAATTTGAAGGAATTATTGTTTTAGCAACTAAAATAAAATCAATATTAAAAAAAGCAGTATATGTATGCAATAATTGTGGAAATAGAGTTGATGTAAATATAGATAACCCCTACGAATACAATCCAGAGTCTAAACCATGCACCAACGAAAAATGTAATGGTGTATTACAGTTGGTAGAAAACGAATCAGAGTATATTGACTTCCAGGAATTAAAAGTTCAACAACCGCTGGATTTAATGGACGACCCAGAAGAACCTCCAAAATACATATCGGTATTTTTAGAAAATTCACCAGGTATATTCTGCGGAAGGGTAAAAATAGTAGGAATACCCATTAAATATCAAAGTAGTAAAAAACTACCAATATATGACATATACATAAGAGGGTTAAATTGTGAAATAATAGAAAATAAATTAGAAAGTGAGCTCAGTGAAGATGACATTGAAAAAATAGAAAAAGTTGCTAAACACCCGAAGGTACTGGACATATTATCAAATGAGCTCATCCCAGAAATAAAAGGATATGAAATTATAAAAAAGGCAATATTTTTACAGCAGATAAAAGGGGTTAAAAAAGGGAATAAACGAGCTGACAGCCACATACTTTTAATTACAGACCCCGGGATTGGGAAAAGTGTTATGTTAAGAAAAATAGCTGAGCTCCCGGGAAACTTATATGGTTCTGTAACCACGGCATCAGGAGTTGGTTTAACCGCAGCAGTTGTTAGAGAAAGAACCGAAATTGGGGATGATACATGGGTTATAAAACCAGGTTTGTTAGTTAAAGCAAACAAGGGGACTGCATGTATTGACGAGCTCACTGTTAATAAGGACCTTCAAAGTTTTGTTTTAGAGGCCATGGAAAGCCAGACAATCCACATTAATAAAGGAGGAATAAACACAAAACTTCCAGCAGAGTGTGCAATTCTTGCTGCGTGCAACCCGAGATGGGGAAAATTTGACCCAAATGTTTCAATACCTGAACAGATAAACATACCTGCTCCTATGTTAAGTAGATTTGATATAATATTTCCAATAAAGGATGAAGTTGATAGAGCAAAGGACAAAGACATAGCAAAACATATTATCAATATCCATAGAAAATATTTAAAAAAAGATGAAGGAGATACAAAAGCCGAAAAAACTAAAATTAATGGTGTCGAAATCGACGACGAATTTATCATAAAATATATATTATATGCTAGACAGAAAAAACCAATTATATCAAAAAATGCAGAGGACATATTGGTAGAATATTATACAAACATGAGGAAGAGCTCTATACAAATAACAGCAAGGCAGCTTGAAGCTGCAATTCGACTTGCCGAAGCTCATGCAAAGGTGAAATTAAAAGATGTTGTGGAAGAAGAGGATGCAGAAGAGGCAATAAATATAATAATGGAATCATTGAAAGAGATAGCCTACGACCCAGAAACTGGCATGATTGATATAGGCAAGATTACGGGAGAATCAAACAAAGATAGAAATAAAATGAAGGAAATATACGCAATTATTAAAAAACTCTCAGAAAAGAATAACGAGGGATTGGTGTTATTCGAAGACATATTGGAAGAAACTAAAAAGAAGGGAATAGATGAAGAAGAAACCGAGAATATCATTAAAAAATTATTAAAAAGAGGAGACATCGATGAACCAAGGAATGGAAAATATCGAATTATATAAATTATAAATATCAAAAACATTCAACATTATCAGCTTCATCGAATATAGGAGACATACCATTAATTAAATCCGTTGATAATGTAAAAGTAATAC